>JADGOA010000316.1 GCA_017883215.1 Thermoanaerobaculia bacterium
ATGGTGGCCACCACCCGGGCCGGACTAACGATGCGGGGGATCCTTCGCCGCGCTGCGCGCCTCCGGCGCTCCGCCGGCTCAGGATGACACACGCGCGCGGCCCGCGGACTGCGGTCTGCGGTCTGCGGTCTCGTTCCTCAGCCACCCCTACCCATGCCGGATATTCATGATGTCGCCATTCTTGACGACGTAGTGTTTCCCCTCGAGGCGCCAGTGGCCGGCGTCCTTCGCCTTCGCGAACGATCCTTCAGCGGCGATGAAATCGTCGTAGTGCACGACCTCTGCGCGGATGAACTTGTTGACGAAGTCTGAGTGGATGACCCCTGCCGCCTCCTGCGCCGACATCCCGGTGCGGATCGTCCAGGCGCGGCACTCGTCTTCACCGACGGTTAGAAAAGACTGCAGCCCCAGCAGCGCGTAGGCCTCGCGGATCAGCGTGTCCAGCGCCGACTCCCGGATCCCGTACTCGTCCATGAACACGCGCGCTTCGTCGCCGGAGAGCTCGGAGATTTCCATGTCGATCTTTCCGAAGAAGGCCACCACCCGCGTGCGCAGCCCCGCTTTCGCTGCGGCCAGGCGCCCCACCTCCTCCTCCATGACCGGCTGCTGCGATTCGTCGAGGGAAAGCGCGATCAGCATCGGCTTGAGCGAGAGCAGCTGATACGTCTTCAGGATGTGCAGCTCTTCGGGGGATAGATCCTCGTTGCGCAGCGGCTTCTCTTCCTGCAGCAGCGCCAGGCACTTCTCGAGGACGGGGAGCTCTTTCTTCATCTCCTCGTCGTGGGCGCGCCCCATCGCTCTGTGGAGTTTCTCGACGCGCGCCTCCACGACGGCCATGTCGGCGAGGATGAACTCAGTCTCGAACGTCGCCACGTCGCGGAGCGGATCGATGCTGCCGTCCGGGTGGGGCACCGCATCGTTCCGAAAGAGACGGACCACCTGGATCAAGGCATCGTTGTTTTTCACGGCGGAAAGAAAACTGGTGGTGAACTGCGCGGTGCCGCTGGCCCCCTTTTTCAGCCCGGCCACGTCGACGAACTCGATCGTCGCGTGCACGGTGCTCTTCGGAGAGAAGAGCGCGGAGCAGCGGTCGAGCCGGTCATCGGGGACCTTCACCACGCCGAGGTGCGCGTCGGTCTTGGCCATGGCAGCGGCGTCGAGGTGAGTTTTCGTGATCGCCTGAAAGAGCGTCGATTTGCCAGAAAACGGGAGTCCGACGATGCCGAGCTGCATTCTTGTTCTCCTGCCGGGACGAGTGGCTGGTCCGGGAGCGAAGTATGTCGCAATCGGACGCGAGGGACGGAGTGGCCCTCGTCACGCATTCTCACACCGCGCGCACACCCGTCGTGCGGAGCCACGTCGAATTCACCACAGAGGCACAGAGAGCACAGAGGGCCGCGAGTGTGTGTCCTCCGTCATCTCTGTGTCCTCTGTGCCTCTGTGGTGAAAAGAATTGGCCTCAATCGCAACGCTTCCAATCCGCGACGCCTCTCCTCGTGACGGAGCACTCGCCACTCGTCACTTCGTCCCGTAACATGCTCTGGCTGTGTTCGAAGCATTCCGTGAAGCGGATTACCGGCGGTTCTGGGTTTCCCAGTTCTTCTCGAACGTCGGGTCCTGGATGCAGACGGTGGCGCAGGGGTTCCTCGTCTACCGACTGACCGACTCGGCCTTCCTCCTCGGTTTCGTCGGTTTCGCCAACGCCGTCCCCTCTTTCTTTCTCATGCTCTGGGGAGGTGTGCTGGCCGACCGCCTCGACCGCCGGCGCATGGTCAGGATCTCGCAGTGGGCGCAGGCGCTCGCAGCGCTGGCGCTGGCGATCTCGATCCGAACGGGGCACATCGGCGTGTGGCAGATCGTCGCCGCGTCGATCGTGACCGGCATCGCCACCTCTTTTTCTGCTCCGGCGTGGCAGGCGATGGTGCTCGATCTCCTCGACGATCGATCGCGCCTGGCGAACGCTGTGGCGATGAACTCGCTGCAGTTCCAGCTCTCACGCGCCATCGGGCCGCTGCTGGCGGGCCTGACGCTCGCAACATTCGGCAGCTTCTGGTGCTTCTTCTTCAACTCCCTCTCGTTCCTTCCGCTGATCTGGATTCTCGGCCGCATCAAGGCGCGGCAGCAGCGGGTGGCCGACCAGGCCGCGGTTTGGGAACGCCTGCGCGAAGGCTTCGCGTACGTCCGCGGCGATCGCGTGATCCTTCTCGCTCTGGCCGTCTCTGCGGTGGCGAGCGCATTCGGCTTCCCTTACCTGAACATGATGCCGATCGTGGCCCGGCAGCTGTTTCATGCGAACGAAGCGCGCGGGCTCGGGTACCTGATGGGAGCGATCGGCGCCGGGGCGATGCTCGGATCGCTGGCCCTGTCGGTGAGGACCCCGTCGCCCCGCACCATGCTTCCGACGATCGTCGTCACCCTCGGCCTTTTCGGTGCCGCGCTGGCCGGGGTCGGCTATCTTCGCTGGCCGGCCACAGCGATGGCGATGCTGCTCGTCTGCGGCGCGTCGATGGTGACCTGCCTGGCCCTCTGCAATACGTCGATCCAGCAGCGCGTCCCCGACGCCATGCGCGGCCGCGTGCTCAGCATGTACACCTTCTCCTTCTTCGCCTTTCTTCCCTTCGGCAATCTCGTCAGCGGCGTTCTGGCCGAGCACCGCGGCATCGGCCTGACGCTGCTGCTTCTGGGGGCCGCTCTCGTCGCGTCCGCCATCGTCGCCGGCATCGCCATCTACAGGCGCACACGACGCCCGACGATCACAGACCAGGTCGCCGCTCGAGGCGTCGATGGCGAGCTGGAGTGGCGGTGAACGCGTCAGCGCACTGGTACTTGTGGCACAGACACTCTTGTCTGTGCGTCTTCGGGTCAGATGGAGCACAGACAAGAGTGTCTGTGCCACGTCGATTGCGCTCAGGTGATCTGATTCTGAGTACGATGGAGTCATGAGCGAAGCGGTGAGCATGTCTTTCATCGGCCATGTCGCGTCAGACATCGTCGAGCAGACGGATGAGCGCTGGGGGCAGGTGACGTCACGAATCGAGGTCCTGCCGCCGTATCGGCAGGGGCTCATCGGGCTCGACCAGTTCTCGCACGTCATCGTCGTCACCTTTCTTTAAGCCCTACTACCCCGTCTACGACCGCATCGCCGATGCATCCGTGCCGGAGTGGGTCGATCGCCTGATGGACGGATACTTCTGACCGAGATCCAACCCCTACTCGCTACTCGCTACTCGCTACTCGCTGACGTGGGGATACACCGCCGAGTAGCGCATTCCCGCGTGGCGCTTCCCGTAGCGCTGGGGCACGTCCTGCGTCCAGTCGCTCGGCATCGTCAGGCAGAAGATGAGGATCAGCGCGAAGGCGACGCGCTGCAGGAACGCCGACGCCGCGTCCGCAACCTCAGCCTCAGCCTCAGCACCAGCGGCCCCCGTCGTGCCTCGGCGGCGCAACCACCACATCAGAAACAGCCCGATCAAAGCCATGGCGATGTTCAGGCTCTGTCCCGTGGCCAGGCCTAACAGCGTCGTCGGGTATTCGCGATAGAAGTCGACGAAGATGCGCAGGAAGGCATACCAGAAGAAGAAGTGAGCGAGCACGATGCCTCGCGGCGGGTTCCGGCGCCGAACTGCAATCAGCAGCGGGATCAGCAACAGGTTCTTCAGGCCGTCATACAGCACGACCGGGTGGCGGAAGCCCGCAGCGTCGGGGAACTGCACGCCCCACGGCATCGTCGTGACGCTGCCGACAATCTGGCCGTCGATGAAATTACCGATCCGGCCGATGCCCATCAGGAATGCTCCTGGGATGACCAGCTCGTCGGCGATGGTGAGGAAGCCACGGCCGCGCATGCGGCAGAACCACCACGTTCCGACCGCGGCGCCGAGGAGCAGGCCATGCGTGGACATGCCGCCGATCCAGACCGCGGGCATCAGCGACGGATGCGCGCTGTAGAAAGGCCACTCGTAGAAAACCACTTCGACGAGGCGGCCGAACAACACCACGCAACCGGGGATGACGATGCTGAGCGCATAGACGTCGCGGAGCGAGAGCCCGAGGCGCTTCCGCTGCCAGCGGAACCAGAGGTGCAACTCGAGAAAACCGAGTGTGTAGCTGGCGCCGTACCACCAGAGATAAACGCCGCCGATGTCGGCAATGACCGGGTCGATGCGGTGAACGAATGGCACGGGTCGCTCCTCTACGCGGTCACTCCGATGCGCCGTTTGATACATGTGCGCCACATGTCAACATGTCTTACACATGCACAGACATGTTGTCACGATGGCCTTGGCTCCAGCGACGGTGTCATCCCGAGCCGGTTAACGGCGCGCGCGCCGGTGGAGCGGAAGTGACACTGTCATTCCGAGCCGGCGGAACCCCGGAGGGGTGGAGCGCGGCGAGGAATCCCCCGCCACCCCGGGAGTGCGGGGGA
>JADGOA010000317.1 GCA_017883215.1 Thermoanaerobaculia bacterium
CGCGGATCGTCGCGAAAGCCGCTCGACGCGTACTCGCGGAGAATCGCCGGATACTCCCGGGCCTGGAGTGGGGGGCGGCCGGGCAGCGGAGAGTCGAGGGCGTGCTCGCCTTCGCGGTGCACATCATTAGATGAAGGTGCAGCCGCAGAAGAAAGACCCAGTTTTTTTCGTTCGGCTGCCTCGTGCCGTTCTCGCATGAAACCCCTTTGCCCGTTGATCGGCTTCAAACGGCTGGCCGAGTCCTGGTGGCAGACATCATCGTTGCGCCGTGAAGGCCAGGGCGCAAGGGGACTCTTACGGTTCAGTCTGCCTTTGGAAGGCGCCCGCCTGTGCGGGGCACCGGAAGTTCATGCTACAGAACGGCCGGCAGCCGAAAAAGGATCAGCGCGCATGGCGCGGAGGCGCATCGCGTTTGCTCAGGCGGCTCCGCAACGACTCGACCTGATGCCGCAGGTAATCGAGCTGGGCCAGAAGCTCGTCGCCATTCCGAAGATGTCGCTAAGGCGTCCGCTGTCGTTGCGCAGTCGCCACCGGCTCGACCCTCACGGGCGGCTGGCGGTCGCGCCGCCGCTGCGCGCGGCAGGCATCGATTTCATTGAGCAGGTCTTCTATGTCGAGCGGCTTGCGCAACACGCGCCATGTGCCATCGAGCTCGTCGGAGTTGCGAAGCGATGTCTCCGCCGCGGCTGTCATCACGATCGTTCGCCGGACCATCGGCGCGAGCGTAGTTTTCATCTCCCGCAGAATGTCGAAGCCGGTCACATCCGGCAGCAGAAGGTCGAGCAGGACGACATCAAACGCCGCCGACCGGAGGTGCTCGAGAGCGGAGCGGCCGTCGTGGGCCATGGCGAAGGTGTGGCCGGCGCGATGCAGGACGGCTTCCAGGAGATCCCGAATGGGTCCGTCATCCTCGACGACGAGAATGTTCGTGTCGCTCATGGGGCTCGCCGATTTCGTGCGCGATTATTTTACGCAGTCAGCTTGCGTCCCGCGTAAGAATTCTGCAACGACCTGCATCCCGCGAAACCGGACCGCCGGGAAGATGGAATGGCGTTCCTGGTGATCGGGCGGCGGGGCATCTTCTGCGTTGCGCGTCGCTCGTGACAAACTAAGAATGATGAGAATCGTGGCCGGAGACGTTGGAGGGACGAAGGCGCTGCTGCAGCTCGTCGAGGCGACGGCTGAGGGGCGGCGGGTCGCCCTCGAGCAGCGCTACCAGAGCAGCGCATACGCGACGTTCGATCTCCTGCTGGCCGACTTTCTCGGCCGCCTCGATGGGACGATCGACTCCGCCTGCTTTGCCGTCGCCGGGCCGGTGATCGGCGATCGTGCCGAGGTGACGAATCTCGGATGGTCGATCGACGCTGTGGCGCTGGCGAAGAAGCATTCGATCGCCCGCGTCGCGCTGATCAACGATTTCTACGCGGTGGCCCTCGGCGTGCCGCTCCTCGCACCCGCCGATATGGTCTCGCTCAATGCTGCGACTCGCGTCGAGCATGCGCCGATCGCGATCCTGGGCGCCGGCACGGGTCTGGGCGAGGCGAACCTCTTCTTCGACGGCGTGCAGTGGATGGTGGTCCCCGGCGAAGGCGGTCACGCCGACTTCGCGCCGCAGGACGAGCAGCAGGCGCAGCTCTTGATTTCACTGCAGCGGAAGTACGGCGACCACGTGTCGTGGGAGCGGCTGCTCAGCGGCATGGGCCTCGTGAACATTCACAATTTCCTCAGCGGCGCTGAACGACCTTACGACGAGACGATTCCGATGGAGATCGCGGCGGCAGCGGCGGCCGGCGACCGCGCCGCCGGTCGCGCTTTCGAGATCTTCGTCGACATCTATGGCGCCGAGGCGGGCAACATGGCTCTGCGCACCCTCGCCCGCGGCGGAGTCTTTCTGGCCGGCGGCATCGCTGCAAAAAACCTCGGCTGCTTCACGGACGGGCGATTCATGGCGGCCTTCGTGCGCAAGGGACGTTTCCAATCGCTCCTCGCCGGCATTCCGGTTGACGTGATCACGAATCCGAACGTTGGCCTTCTCGGCGCCGCCGAAGCCGCGCGGCGCCTGATCGCCGGATAGCGAACGGGAGCGACTGAGCAACTGGCCGGTGGAGGCCAGGAATCGCCACTAACCACAATCGGTTGCGGGGCGGGCAGTCCACCTCAGGAGTCATTCACGAATGGGCGTCAGTGTCGGCATCGTCGGGCTTCCCAACGTCGGAAAATCGACGATCTTCAACGCGCTCACCGCGGCAGGTGCGCAGAGCGCGAACTATCCTTTCTGCACGATCGAGCCGAACGTCGGCATCGTGCCGGCCGTTGATCCGCGTCTGGTCAAGCTCGCCGAGCTCGCCGAGAGCAAACAGACGGTCTTCACCGATCTCAAGGTCGTCGACATCGCCGGCCTGGTGCGGGGCGCGAGCAAGGGTGAGGGACTTGGGAACCAGTTTCTCGCCAACATCCGGGAGACCGATGCCATCCTGCACGTCGTCCGCTGCTTCGAGGACCCGAACGTGGTCCACGTCGAAGGGACGATCGATCCCGAGCGCGACATCGAGGTGATCGAGACGGAGCTGCTGCTCGCCGATCTCGATGCCATCGCCAAGCGGCTGGAGCGTGTTGTCCGTCTGGCGCGCGTCGGGCAGAAGGAGTACCTCGTTCCCGCCGCGGCGCTGCAGAAAGCGAAGGAAGCGGTCGACCGCGGCACTCCGTTGCGCGCCGTCGAATTCTCCGAGGAGGAGCTGGCGGCGCTTGCAGAGCTGAATCTCATCACCATGAAACCGGTCCTCTTTGTGGGGAACGTGGGCGAGTCGGATCTCGGTCAGGACTCACCGCTGCTCGAAAAAGTGCGCCGCATCGCCGCGGAAAAGCGAGGCGAGATCGTCGTCATCTGCGGCGAGCTCGAGGCGCAGATCTCGCAGCTCCCCCCCGCCGAGCGCGACGAGTTCCTCCACGAGATGGGACTCCGGGAACCGGGGCTGAACGTGCTCATCCGCGCCGCGTACAAGCTGCTCGACCTGGAGACGTTCTTTACTGCCGGCCCGAAAGAGGCGCGCGCCTGGACCATCCACCGCGGCTCGAAAGCACCGCAGGCGGCCGGAAAGATTCACACCGACTTCGAGCGGGGCTTCATCCGCGGCGAAACGATCGCCTACGACGACTACATCGCCTGCGGCAGCGAACAGGCCGCCCGCGCCGCAGGTAAGATGCGCAGCGAAGGGAAGGACTACGTCGTGCAGGACGGGGACGTCATCCTGTTCCGGTTCAACGTGTGAGGCGAAGAGGGCATGAGGCATGGGACACGAGGCATGAGTGAGTCGACGCCGCAGTTCACTCATGCCCCATGCCTCATGCCGCATGCCCGGCGATGAGCATGGAATTCACGATCCTCTCCGCCGCGAAGCTGCCGATCCGCGGGAACTTCGACGTACCGGCGAAGCCGCGGGCGCTCGCGGTGCTCGTGCACGGATTCAAGGGTTTCAAGGACTGGGGGTTCTTTCCCTGGCTTGCTGAGAGGCTGTGCAATCACGGCATCGCCGTCTGCCGGTTCAACATGTCGCGGAGCGGCATCGGTGAGAATCCGGAGACGTTCGACCGGCTCGACCTCTTTGCGGACGACACGTATTCCACGGAAATCTCCGACCTGCTGAAGATCGTCTCGCATGCGCAGCAGGTATGCCCGCGGCTGCCGCTGTTTCTGATGGGCCATTCGCGGGGAGGGGGCGTGGCGCTGCTGGCAGCCGAGGAGATCCCGTCGCTGCGCGGTGTGGCGACGTGGAGCACCATCTCGACCGTCGACCGGTGGGACAGCGCGGCGAAGAAGCAGTGGCGCCGCGACGGCTATTGCGATGTCGAGAACGCTCGCACGAAGCAGATGATGCGGATGTCGACGGCGCTCCTCGACGACTACGAGGCGCATCGCGATCGCCTCGACATTCTCGCCGCCGCAGCACGCTTGCGCGTTCCGGCGCTCGTGGTGCATGGCGAGAATGACGAGAGCGTCCCGCTGGCGGAATCGACGGCAATCGCATCGCGCATCGGCGGAGCGACACGGGTCGTCATCGGAAACGCCAGCCACACCTACAACGCCATCCATCCGCTCGTCGACGTTCCCTTCGCGCTCTCGATGGCGGCCGAGATCACGGCGCATTTCGTGATGGCGTACGCGTGACGTTGGGGGTCAGGGGTCGGAGGTCGGGGGCGAAACCAATCAAGTCGCGCGAAGTGCTTGCGCAGATCGTGGCGCTTGCTGCCCGACCCCCGACCCCCTGAGCCCCATACGCGCTCACTTAAACGCTCCGCCTCGGAGCAGAGCCACGAGCTCGGTCCCCTCGCCCCGCGGCGCGAGCGCGCTCAACCACGCTGTACGAACGTCCGCGGGGCGAGGGGATGCAAGGGGAGTGGGGTACCGAAA
>JADGOA010000318.1 GCA_017883215.1 Thermoanaerobaculia bacterium
GGACATTCGTGTCCGGCCGCTTGGGACGTGCATCGCCAATTCTCGGTCAGCGCCGAAACCTTGTCAGCCGCCGGACAGGAGTGTCCGGCGGCAGCGGACAAGAATGTCCGCTCTCCGAATGATCACTTCTGAAACGCGGGTCCGTACAGCACCACGCCGGGGCGCGCGCCGTTCACAGCCGGCCCTGACGCCCGCACTGGCGATCGAGAGCGCGCGCAAAAACGAAACGGCCGGCGTTGCCGCCGGCCGTTCACGATGACGATGTTGCCTGGTGACCAGTACAGGCCACTGGTTACTTCAGAAGCGACGCAACGTAAGACTCGAGCGCTTTGCCAGCCTCGCCCGGATCGACGAGCGTTCCGTTGACCATGTAGGTCGGGGTGGCGCGGATGTCGTTCGCGAACGCGGTCCCGATGCCCTTCATCAGCGACTCTTTGAGCGCCGGCGAATTCACGTCCGCATCGTATTTCTGCATGTCGAGGTCGTGGTCCTTCGCGAAATTGCGCGCGAAATCCTCGATGAGGAACGCGTTCAGCTTGTCCTGGTTCTCGTAAACCTGTTTCTTGTACTCCCAGAACAGCTCCGGCTTCTGGTTGTGCACGGCGCGCCCTCCGAGCGCAGCGGCGAGCGCCCAGGGATGGTTCGCCACGAGCGGCAGGTCGTAACGGACGTAGCGCACCTTGTCGCCATGGCGCTCGAGGATCGGCTTCATGAAGGTCGAGGCGTGCTGGCAGGACGGGCATTCGAAGTCCGAGAACTCGACGACCGTGACAGCCGGCTTCGCAGCGCCGGTGGAAGGGGAGAGGGCGAGGAAGGGCTCGAAAACCTTCAGGCGCGAGGTTCGAACGTCCTCGTTGAGCGGCTTGAAGTGGCCGACGAAGAAGATCGTCCCTGCGGGATCGATCTCCCCCTCGAGCGGGAGATTGCCACTCTCGGTGGTCTGCAGGAGCGTGACCTTATAGAGGCCGTCGCGCGTTTTGGTCCGATCGACGACTGGCGTGAAGTTCGACTGCAACTTCGACCAGGTGAACTCCTTGAGCTTCTGTTCGATCGTTCCGCTCTTCTCGTCGTCGAGGAACCAGGGGACGCCGAGGTAGAAACCGCCTTCTTTCGAGACGACGTTGAGGAACTGCCCCGCGCAGCGCTTGCTGTCGATGACGACCACGGTGCCGGTGAAATTCGCCGGCAGCTTGTGGACCATCGCCTGGTAGCTCACCGCCGAATCGCTGCAGACCGGCAAGGCGTCCCGGATCATGCGATCCAGTTTTGCGTCCAGCTTCACCGGAACGGGGGGCGTATCGGCGGCGAGCACAACGGCAGCCGTGAGGAGAACGACGCAGAGCGACACGAGCTTTTTCATCAAATTCGATCCGTCCAAGACGAGTTTGTCAGCGATCCAAACGGCGTGCGGCGCAGAGCTATTTCGCCATCCCCCGGCTTACCCGCTCGACCTCGGCGAAGACGCGCATGAAGTTCTCTCCCATGATCTTGCGGATGTCGGCCTCCGAGTAGCCGCGGCGCCGGAGCTCGGCGGGAATGGCCGGCAGCTTGCTCACGTCCTCCATTCCCACCGGGACGATGCTGATGCCGTCGAAATCCGAGCCGATGCCGACGTGATCGATTCCGGCGATCTTCACCATGTGGTCGATGTGATCGACGATTCGCGTGTAGGGCACCGGCGGAAGCGGATTCTCCGCATACAGTTTTCTCACGCCGGCCTCGAACACCTCTCCCTCGGCGGGGTCCTTCGCCTTCAAAGCCGCGATCGCCGGCTTGAGCTTCTCATCCCGCGCTTCGGATGCGTGCAGCACCTCGTTGGAGAGGAACTCGGGATAGAAGTTCACCTGCACCACCCCGCCGTTTTTCGCCAGCGTTCGCAGCATGTCGTCCGTCATGTTGCGTTTCGCCCCGCAGAGAGCGCGCGCGGATGAGTGCGAGGCGATGACCGGGGCTTTCGAAGTCTCGATCACGTCGTAGAAGGTCTTGTCGCTGACATGGGAGACGTCGACCATCATGCCCAGACGGTTCATCTCCAGGACGACCTCACGGCCGAACGCCGTGAGACCGTTGTGCTTTTCCTCGTCGCCCGAGGAGTCCGCCCAGTTGTTCGTATTCACGTGGGTGAGGGTCATGTAGCGCGCGCCGAAGCGATGGAAGGCGCGCAGCACCTCGATGGAATCCTCGATGGCGTGACCGCCCTCGATGCCGATCAGAATGGCCCGTTTGCCGTCATGTACGGCGCTGCGGATCTCCGCAGGCGAGGTGGCGAACCGGACCAGCGAAGGGTAACGATCCACCATCTCGTGGATCGTCTCCATGATTTTCATGCAGTACGCAGCAGCACCTTTGTTCGCGTATTTCGCCGGGACGTATGCCGCGAAGAACTCCGCATCCAACCCGCCGGCTTTCATGCGCGCGTAGTCGAACTGCCCGCTCTTGTTCCACGCGGAGAGGTCGAAGGGGTGCGCCATGTACTCGCTGGGAGTGTCAGCGTGAGTGTCGACCGTGACGGCAGGCGGAGGGGGAGGGGTTCTTGCTTTTCGAGCGCGGCCGAACGCCGGGAGGGTGAGGAGGAGCAGGGCGAGGAGAACGGCGACGCGTTTCTGCATCGCCGTAGTGTAACGAAGTGATCGGTGATCAGTGATCGGTATTCGCACCCCGGCACCCACCCCATCATCCTGAGATGGGTCTGGCGGACTCATGCCCCATGCCCACCGTGGGAGGAGCAAGGGGCGTACTGCAGAAGTGTTAGAACGAGATGCGCAGACCGCCGCTGAGGGTGAGGTAACGGGGACGCGCGTCCATGTGCAGCCAGTGGTACGCGGCCTCGACGATTACTCCATAGCGGCGGCTGAGGGGGAAATCGCCGTTGACCCCGCCGCTGAGGCCGAAGTTCGTCTCGTCCTGGTAACCGGTCACGCTCTGCCGGTACATGCCGATGCCGCCGAACAGGCCGGTCGAGCCCCATGGCTCGGGGAATTGGTAGTCGACCAGGGCATCGACGTGATCGATGTTGCCCTTGCCGGCATCGACGCGGCTGCCACTCGAATCCTTCACGGCCAATGGCGCCGTGATCTGTCCGACCTTGATCTTGAACATCGTGCCGGGGTCGAGCTGGACCGCGTAGAACGCCTCTTTCACGGAGTTGCTGAACTTGAAATCGTTGACGCCTGGATTTCCTTTGGCGCCCGGCAAATCGTTCAACCGCTTGCTGCCGCCCAGGAGGAACCCGAACTCGGAGCTCTGGGCGAACGCCGGGGCTGCGGCGAGGGCAAACAAGGCGAGGAACAGCGCGGCTCTCTTCATGCGCCGGACTATAAGCGATGGGTTAGCGTGATTCAATCGCATCGGCGTAACGTCCCTTTCGATAGAATTGCAGTGTGCAGAACGCGATTGCACGCGCGCTGTCGTTTCTTGGACGTGAGGCGACGAGAATCGTTCTGCCCGCCTGGTGCGTCTCCTGCGGAGCCGATCTGGCCTGGAGGGAACGGGTGGCCTCCTGCTGTGCCCCCTGCTGGACCTCCCTGCCGAAGATCAACGGGTCGAAATGCTCCTCGTGCGCGCTTCCACTGGCAGGCGAGCAGGAGGCGAAATGCATCAGGTGCCAGCTCGACCCCCTCCCGGTTGCCTGGTGCGAGGCCTCCTGCCACTACCGCGGGCCGGCCGAGCGCGTCCTGCACGCGTTCAAGTTCGAGCGCCACGACTTCTTCGATGCCCCCCTGGCGGCATTGCTCGACGAGACCCTCCGCGGCCGGAACGACCTTGCGTTCGACGCCGTCATCCCTGTGCCGATGACGCGGGCGGGGAAACGCCGCCGCGGCTATAACCAGGCCGAGTTGCTGGCGCGGCAGCTCGCCGCGATGACCGGAATCGTCTGCGAGACGAAGCTCCTTCGCAAACGCGCCGGCCGTGCCACCCAGTCGACGCTCGCGCGCGCTGAGAGGCGAGCCAACGTCCAAGACGCATTCGTCGCCTCCCCCTCGGTGGCCGGCCTCTCGCTCCTCCTCGTCGACGACATCATCACCACCGGCGAAACCCTCCGCGCCTGCGCCACCGCCCTGATGCGCGAGCGAGCCGAGCGCGTCTGCGCCATCGCCGTCGCCAAAGCGGAGTGACGGAGTCCTGAGTCCTGAGTGCTGAGTCCTGAGTGGGGCGCGCCGGGGCATGAGGCATGAGGCATGGGGGGCGTGGACTCAGTCCTAACTACTCAGGACTCAGGAGTCAGGACTCAGGACTCAGGACTCAATTCCCCCCTGTCGTAATCGCATCACAATCGTCCCGGAACCGACCGTATAGAATGCGCGCGCCGTTTCGAGCGGGCGTGAGGTCCGCTCCGGCCAGCAAGCTATGCTCAGATCGTTCTTCATCGCACTCTCAGAAAGCCGCATGCTCCGCGCCAT
>JADGOA010000319.1 GCA_017883215.1 Thermoanaerobaculia bacterium
GCCTCTCAGGGAAGCGCTACTCGCTCGACTTCGTTCAGCTTGCGGATGTTGACGCTGAGCGTGCCATCTGCGCGCGGCGGATTGAAGACGCTCTTGAACGTCGCTCCCCAGACGATCTCGTCGGCCTTGTACGACGAGCGGGTGTGAACCGTCTGCGAGAAGGTTTCGTCGAAGCCGTTCAGGAGGACGAGGAGCTCGGCGTCGACGGCGCGCAGCGCGTCGGCATCGAGACCGTACAGCGGACTGGTGGCGTCGATCGGATGGACGATCGTCCACGTCAGCGGGAAGAACACCACGGCGTCGCGCTCGAGCTTCAGCTGGATGAACTCGCGATCGGTGGTCGCGCCGTCGCGCCGGCGACGAGCCATCAGCACCTTCGTCTCGAGCTGCACGATCTCATTGGTCTTCCGGTTGACGATCCGGAACATCAACGCGGTGATGCCGCGGTAGGGCGCGACGATGGCGTTGCGGCTGAAGACGATCTGCGCCACCGGCCGCGAGAAGCGCGCGAAGACGATGCCGGCGACGAAGGCGAACCCGACCAGGCCCACCAGCGCCTCGACCGCCACCACGACGTTCGCGGCAAGGTTCGTCGGCGAAATGGTGCCGTAGCCGATCGTGGCCATGGTGTCGACGCTGAAGAAGAACGCGCTGACCAGCCGGCCGGCAGTGGTCTGCTGGCGGAATCCGGTGAGCGCGTCGGGGCCGCAGGCCACATACCCGAGCGCGAAGAGCGCGTTCGAGGCGATGAAGACCCCGACGAGATACGACATCAGCTTCGGCCACGTGATGGTCAGGAAGTAGTGGTAGAGGGAGAGCGACTGCAGCAGCGGCAGCCCTTCCCGCTTGACGTTGAACGTCCCATCGCGGTTCAGCAGCCGCTTCCGCGACTCGCGCGCCACCACCGAGCCGAATCCGAGGTCCGCATTCGGATCTTCGGTCCGAGGCATCGCCGCGGGCCCACGGGGCTCGTCGCCAGAGGACATCGCGGGAATCGTAACGCAGGCGCGGCGACACCAGCACTCAGGACTCAGGACTCAGGACTAAAAAAAGCCGGCGGAGTCGCTCCGCCGGCCTGCCCGCCCCGCCCGATATTCCTGCGACCTAGTCGTGACCACCATGCACCTGGATCGATTGGGCGAGGATCGTGTGCGCGTCCACCCAGCTCCCCTTCACGCTCACCTCGTCCCCCGAGTGCACACCCGAGAGAGGGATTGTCTGTCCTTGCTTCTTGATCGTCGTGCTTCCGTCGACGTTCACGGTGATATCGCCCGCGTCCGTATGCAGCGTCAGCGAGGATGAGCCGACGCTCGACACGGTTCCGTCCACGGCGGCCTCGCCGTGCTGGCCCGGAGCATCCTCCACCTCGATCTGCACGGCCTTGATCGTGCTGGCATCCACGGCCGTCCCGCGGGTTTCCACATGGTTGCCGACCTTGACCGCCGAGAAGTCGATGATCTGCCCGTACTTCCTGATCAAGGTCTTCGCATCCACCTGCACTGTCACGTCCCTGCCGTCGGCGGTGTGAACGACCATGTCGGCCGCTCCGATCGACGCCACCAGGCCGTTGGCCGTGACCGACTGCGCCCCGTCCCCTGCTCCGACCGCGCCGTCGTTTTGCACGATTACTTCAGTCGCCGTGTAGACGGTGTCTTTGAGCGTCGTCTTGACGTGAACGCGGTCGCCGACTTTCAGGTCCGCCGGAAGAACCGGCGTCTGTCCCTTGCGGATGACCGTGTCGGCCGCGAGGTGGACCGTCACGTCGGTGTTGAACGAGGTGTGCACGACGATCGAATCGGCGGCCACGGTCGTGAGCGTCCCCTCGAACTGCAGCAGCGGCTCGACCGGCGCCGAGCGGCGCCTGCCGGCGGTGGTGGCCGTCTTCGCCCCCAGCTCGACAGCCATCGAGCCGGCGCTGACGTTCAAGGTCGTGTCGATGCCGTCACCCGCGCGCCGGAAATGAAGAATCGCATTCTCCGGCACGCCGGTGAACGCGAACCGACCATCGTCCCCCAGCACCATCGCCATCCCGGTTCCCTGCACCGAAACCTCCACGCCCGCGGGACTGCCGTTGGACATCGCCGAAGCCATGAAGACCTGTCCCGAGACCACGCCGCTGCCGTACGATCCCGTGATCATCGACCGTTCGTGATTGCGGCAGGCGACCACTGCGAACAACACGAACACGGCCGCCACGAAACGCCTGGTATTCATCTTTCCTCCAAAAAACAAAAGGAGGGCGTTGGATACGCCCTCCTGAAAAAGACACGTCTGTCGGTCTGTTGCCTCCGATTGTACGCAGCGCCCCTGCGGCGTTTGTGACGTGCCTCACGAAATACGAAAAAGGGCGCACAAGACGTGAGGGTTGCGGCACCGAAATACCGACAATTGCAGAAAGCGCACTAGAATGTGCGCCGCCGCTCGGCCGGATGGGGCATCGCACTTGCCCCCGCCAGACAGGGTCGCGGCCTGACACTCAATGGAACCGGCTCCTCCGCAAACAGGCCCGCGCTACCTCGCCGGCCTTTCACTGGCGGCCCTCGGTATCGTGTACGGCGACATCGGCACGAGCCCTCTGTACGCCCTGAGAGAGTGCTTCCACCCCGGCCACGGCGTCGCACCCACCCACGACAACGTCATGGGCGTGCTGTCGCTGATCGTCTGGTCGCTGATCGTCGTCATCTCCATCAAGTACATCGTTTTCGTCATGCGGGCCGATAACCACGGTGAAGGCGGGATCCTCGCGCTGATGGCCCTGGCGCGAACGCGCGGAGGGCGTTCGTTCCGTTACGCGGTCCTCGTCAGCCTCGGCCTGTTCGGCTCGGCGCTGCTCTACGGCGATGGAATGATCACCCCGGCCATCTCCGTGCTCAGCGCCATCGAGGGACTGGAGACCGTCACGCCGCGATTTACCCCGATGGTGGTGCCGATCACGATCATCGTGCTCATCGTCCTCTTTCTGCTGCAGAGAGTTGGAACGGCACGCGTGGGCGCACTCTTCGGCCCGGTGATGATGGCGTGGTTCTTCATCATCGCCTTCATCGCTCTCGACGATATCGTCCGAGAGCCGCGCGTGCTGCTGGCCATCGATCCACGGTACGCGGTGCGGTTTTTCATTCAGAACCGGCTGCACGGGTTCCTCGTGCTCGGCGCGGTCTTTCTCTGCGTCACCGGAGGGGAGGCTCTGTACGCCGACATGGGGCATTTCGGTGCGAAACCGATTCGCGTGGCCTGGTTCTGTGTCGTCTTCCCGTCGCTGCTGATCAACTACTTCGGCCAGGGCGCACTTCTTCTCCATACGCCGAGGGCCATCGACAACCCGTTCTTCCATCTCGCTTCGGAGTCGGCCCGCTACCCGCTCGTGGCGCTCGCCACGGTGGCCACGGTCATCGCTTCTCAGGCGATCATCTCGGGCGCGTACTCGCTGACGCGACAGGCCGTGCAGCTCGGCTACGCGCCGCGCATCCTCATTCGCCATACGTCCGAACGGCAGATCGGCCAGATCTACATCCCTTCGATCAATTTCCTGCTGATGCTCTGCACGATCGGCCTGGTGCTGGCATTTCAGAAATCGAGCAACCTCGCCGCTGCTTACGGAGTCGCGGTCACGGCGACGATGGCCATCACCACACTCCTGCTCGCCGTCGTCGAGCGCCAGCGCTGGCGATGGACGTGGATTGCCATCGCAGCGCTGACGGTGCCGCTGCTGTCAATCGATCTCTCCTTCTTTGCCGCGAACCTGGTGAAGGTGGTCGACGGCGGATGGTTCCCGCTCGTGGTGGGCATCATCATCTTCACGCTCATGGCCACGTGGCACCGCGGCCGGCAGCTGCTCAGGGATCGGGCCACGGAGTCGGTGCTCTCGATCGACGGCTTTCTCGACAACCTCGCCCGCAACATCATCCCTCGCGTCCCGGGCACGGCCGTGTTCCTGACGCGCATGCCCGAGGGCATTCCCTCGACGCTGCTCCACAACATCAAGCACAACAAGATCGCCCACGTGCGCATCGTGCTGTTGACGATCGAGAGCGAAGAGACGCCGCGGCTCTCGGATGAGGAGCGCTGGACGATGAAGGAGCTCGGTCACGGCGTGTACCGCCTCATCCTCCGCTTCGGCTTCATGGAAGACCCCGACATCCCGGCCATCCTGCACGGCGTCAACGAGAAGTGGCGCCTCTTCGATCCGATGTCGACCAGCTACTTCCTTGGCCGCGAGCTGCTCATCGCCACACGGCGCCCCGGCATGGCCATCTGGCGCGAGCGCCTCTTCTCCTCGATGATGCGCAACTCCACGAGCGCCTCCACCTTCTTCCACCTCCCCCCAAACCAGGTCATCGAGCTCGGCGAACAGATCGAGATCTGATCAAGTCAGCGAGTGGCGA
>JADGOA010000041.1 GCA_017883215.1 Thermoanaerobaculia bacterium
CGGCGAGGAATCCCCCGCCGCCCCGGGAGTGCGGGGGATCCCTCGCTGTCCTCCGCCGCTCCGCGGCTTCGGCAGCTCGGGATGACAGGCTTGGCGCGTGTCATTAGAAGGGTCCGTGTCTTTCGTTACATCAGCAAAGCGCGCGAACAGCGCACCATCACCGGCATGTTCGTTCTGATCGCCCTGGCGATCTGGTCTTCGATGAACGCGTACGTGATCTGGCGCGTCGTCACACTGCCGAAGGTCGCCGAGCGGGTGCCGCGCTGGGCCGCGATCACGGCCGGCGTCGTTCTGGCGTCGAGCTGGCTCGTGGCCAGAGCTCTGGAGAGCCTCCACATCGGCACAGTGGCGCGCGTCCTCGAGTGGATCGGCGCGCAGTGGATGGGGGCTGTGCTCATCGCCCTCGCCTGTTTCTTCATCGCTGACGTCATCACCGGATTCGGCAAGTTCATCCCCCGCCATGCCGGCGCCGCCCGCCTCATTGCATTCACCGTCGCCGTCGCCCTGACGCTCGTCGCCATGGCGAATGCCCTGCGTCCGCCCGTCGTCCGCGAGCACGAAGTTCGGATTCGCAACCTTCCCCCCGCGCGCGACGGCATGGTCGTGGTCGCGATCTCCGACCTCCACCTCGGCAGTCTCACGAGCGCGGGATGGTTCGAAGATCGCGTCACGCAGGTGGAGGCACTCCATCCCGATCTCATCCTCATCGCCGGCGATCTGATCGAAGGAGACGGGCCGCCGGAAAGCGAGTTTCCTCGAGCGCTTCGCGCGCTGCGCGCACCGTTCGGCGTCTGGGCCGTTCCGGGAAATCACGAGAGGCACCAGGGAGCGGCGGACGCGGTGCTGGCGCGCGCCGGCATCCGCGTGCTCCGGGACGAGGCCGTCGAGGTCGCACCCAGGCTCTATGTCGCCGGCGTCGACACCGTCGGACACACGCGCGTGCCCGGACGAGGACTCGTCGAAAAGGCGCTCGCGCACGTCCCGCCCGAGACGGCGATGATCCTGCTGTCGCATTACCCCGAACAGGTCGAGGACGCATCGCGCCGCGGTGTCGGCCTGATGATCGCCGGCCATACCCACGGAGGACAGATCTGGCCTTTCGGTCTGTTCGTCAGGATGGCGTATCGATACACCGCCGGCCGTTACGAAGTCGGAGCGATGCCACTCATCGTCTGCCGTGGAACCGGGACGTGGGGTCCGCGCATGCGCCTATGGGCGCCGAACGAGATGCTGCGGATCGTGCTGCGGCGCGAGTAAAAGCGAGGAGAGCGAATAGGACCTATGGGACCCATGGGACCTATGGGACCTAATGGGACGTCGCATGGGTCCCATAGGTCCCATTGGTCCCATCCCTGAGTCCACTCCCCACTCCAGCCTTATGATTGCATCCGTGCAAGGCGTGACCATCGTCGGCCTCGGGCTCATCGGCGGCTCTCTCGGCATGGCGCTGCGGCGTGCCGGATGGAGAGTCTCGTATGCCGATCCGGCCGTGTCGCTCGAGAGAGCGCGCGCTGCGGGCGCGGCCGATGAGCGGGTCGAAGTTCCCGAACCCGGCGAGTTGCTCGTCCTGGCGACTCCCGTTGACGCGGCGGTCACCGTAATGCCGCACGTGCGCGCGGATCTCCTCACGTCGACGTGCAGCGTCATGCAGCCGCTGCGCGCGGCCGCGCACGGTCGGAACTTCGTCGCGGGGCATCCCTTCGCGGGGTCAGAGCAATCCGGCCTCGACGCTGCGAGCGCCGATCTCTTCGCCGACCGTCCATGGTTCGTCGATCGCGACGAGCCGCTCGTGCGCAGCATGATCGAGGCGACGGGCGCACGCCAGATCGCCGTCGCGCCGGCAGAGCACGACGCGGCGGTCGCCTTCACGAGCCATCTGCCGCAGTTGCTCTCGACCGCGCTGGCGTCGCTCATCGAACGCAAGAACATCGACCCGGTCTACATCGGCAACGGATTGCGGACACTGCTCCGCCTCGCCGGCAGCTCGTACGAGGTGTGGGGTCCGGTGCTCGAATCCAACGACGCAAACATCCGGCGCGCAATCGACGAGCTCGAAGAGAGAATCGATCAGCTCGACGAAAAGGATTTCGACCACGCCCGCCGGTTCGTGAGCCGATGAGCTGACGGCGCTGCAGGGACGCGCAGCAGCGCGTCCGCAACTTTCGTGCGGGAACGAACGGCGAGAGCTGCGGACGCGCTGCTGCGCGTCCCTACATGCATCGCTATCTCAGGGCAAGGCTCGCCGCACCGCCGGAACGATGATGCGCAGCTCGTCCATCAGTTGTGCGAACTGCTCCGGATAGAGCGACTGCGGCCCGTCGCAGAGCGCCTTCTCCGGTTCGACGTGCACTTCGATCAACAGCCCGTCCGCTCCCGCGGCCACGCAGGCGCGAGCCAGCGGCATGACCTTGTCGCGCCGGCCGGTGGCGTGCGATGGGTCCGCGATGATCGGCAGATGCGAGAGCTTCTGCACGACCGGGATGGCGGAGATATCGAGCGTGTTGCGCGTGTAGGTCTCGAACGTCCGGATTCCACGCTCGCACAGGATGACCTGGTAATTGCCGCCGGACATCACGTACTCCGCCGCCAGCAGCCATTCCTGGATGGTCGCAGACATTCCACGCTTGAGCAGCACCGGCTTGCGGACCTGGCCGACAGCCGAGAGGAGATTGAAGTTCTGCATGTTGCGGGCGCCGATCTGAATGATGTCGACGTACTCGAGCGCGGTCTCGATCTGGCTGATCTCCATGACTTCGGAGACCGTGGCCATCCCGAACTCCTGACCGGCCGCCTGAAGCAGCTTCAATCCGTCGACGCCGAGGCCCTGGAATGCATACGGCGAGGTGCGGGGCTTGTATGCGCCGCCGCGGAGAACTTTCGCTCCGGCACGTGCAACCGCCCGGGCGGTCTCGAAGAGCTGCTTCTCGTTTTCGATCGTGCACGGCCCGGCCATGATCACGACGTCCTTTCCCCCGATCCGACAGCCGTTGACTTCGATGACGGTCGATTCGCGCTTGAACGAGCGGCTCGACAGTTTGAACGGCTCGCTCACACGCATGACCTCCTGCACGCCGTCGAGCACTTCGAAATCGCGGGTGTCGACGCTGGCGATGTCGCCGACCACGCCGAGGACGGTCTGGTCCGAGCCTGTGGATCGATGAACGTCGAAGCCGCGCCGGGTCAGCTCGGCCATGACGGCTTCGATCTTTGTTTCTTCTGCATGCTTTTCCATGACTACGACCATTGGGGATCCTTTCTTTACTGCAGCGAGTAGCGAGTAGGGGAAGCGAGCGGGTTGCGTGGAGCGTGTAGGGGAACGGGCAGGGGAAGCGCGGGAGAGGATCCCCTACTCGCTACCCGCTACCCGCGTCTCGCTGTCGTGTCGCTTCGCGCTCTACGCGCCGCGATTCGTCGATGATGCGTTCGAAGAGGCGGCGCACGGTGACCGTATCGAGCGGCCCCTCGGACCATTGCTCGACGTTGCAGAGCACCTGCTTCTCGCGGTCGGGCGAATAGACCGGAACCTGTAGCAGGCCCTTGATCTGCCCGATTTCGATCGCGTATCGCGCTCGCTGGTTCAGCAGGCGGACGAGAACTTCGTCGACGCGATCGATGGCTTCGCGCAGGCGCACGAGCTCGCGCGGGGCCTGCTCCCGGGGAACGGCGCAACGGCTGTTCATAATTTTCTCCGGCAACAAAAAACCTCTTCCCCGCAGGAGAAGAGGTTCGAATTGCCGTCAGCCGTTCGCGCCCCTTCCCTTCGGGGCGCGTGTGTCCGCTGCCCCGCTAGTTAAAGCAGTAGTAGTAATAGCGAGAGGCGGCGGCGAGGGTCATGTGTGCGGCCGAGGATACGCAGAGTTTCGCAACACGTCAACGGTGAAGTGAACGGAACCAGTCCTGAGTCCTGAGTCCTGAGTAAGCGGCATGGGGCATGGGGCATGAGCGTCGAGGGCGTACTCATGCCACATACCCCATGCCCCCATATGCGCTAACTCAAGCCTGTCATCCCGAGCTGCCGAAGCCGCGGAGCGGCGAAGGACAGCGAGGGATCCCCCGCACTCCCGGGTCGGGCGGGGGATTCCTCGCCGCGCTCCAACCCTCCGGGGTTCCGCCGGCTCGGAATGACAGGCCTTAAGTCTCGATCGTGAAGTGGATCGTCCTCGGCGCAACAGCGGTCATCATCTACGGTTCACGGGACACCGAGCCGTTGTTCAATCACCATCTGCCGCATTGATTCCAGCGAGTCGCGAGCACGAGAACTGTCGGCGGAGGCCCTTAGCGGGATCCGCCCCCCCTGCTCGCGCTTGCTACTCGCGTCTTTCGGCAGTCCTTCCATCCAGCCGTCACTCTCGTCCAGAGGGACGGCACTTGCTCACAGTTTTCGCAACGCCGAGTCAGTAGAATAGCGAACGTGTCATCGGCAGCGACAAACTCTCAGGTCGCGGAGTTTGTTCGGGCGTTGGCGCTCGGCTGGAAGAATCTCGCAGCGTATCCTCCGGGCCACCCCACGCTCAGCCGCTCACTCGAACTGATCGAGCAGCGGCTCAACGAGATCCGCGGGCCTGCCCCCGAACTCATCTTCGGAGTAGCTGTCGACGGTCTTCTGTACGGTCAGGAGAAGATCGACTCCGTCTACGCGCAGAAGTTCGCCTACGCGCTGTACAGTCGCGGCGTGGCCCTGCTGCGGCTCGAAACGCCCTCGGTCGGCGACATCGAAACCTTTCTGCGGCTGCTCGGCACCGGACAGGGCGGTGACCAGCGTCCGCCGCTCTGGGAGGAGCTCACCGGTCAGGCCATCATGACGATCCACCTGCAACCGGTCGACTACTCCACCGTGCAGGTCACCGACTCGCTCGAAGAGGTGCCGAAGAAAAGAGAGACGGAGTCGTTGTGGGAGGCGATTCTGCGAGCGCTGCTCGCCGGTCGCGATATGACGCCTCAGGCCCAACAGATGCTCTCCCGCGGCGTGAGATCGGTCGATGAGCTGACGGCGCTGATCCTGAAGTACTCCGAAGAAGAACCGGACACGGAGTTCGACCCGAATGCCACATTCGGCGTGCGTTTCACGGCCCGCACGCCGGACCCGTCGAAGCCGGGAGAAGCGGTCGTCAGGCGGGTCAGCGACGCCATCTCGCTGCATATCGCCGGCGCGACCGGACTGAGAAGACAACTGGCGACCGAGCAGGTCACACAACTCCTGAAGAGTCTTCCTTCCAGCGTGGCCGAGGTGATCACCCGCGGAGTCATGCGGGCCCTGGCATCGGATGAAACAGCCGGCGCTCTGATGCGCGACTTCGTCAGGCAGATCCAGCCCGACAAAGCGCTCGATTCCCTGCGCTACCTCTCCACAGTCTCGAAGCTGTCATCACACGCGATGACGCTCCTGCAAACGTTGTCGATCATCGAGAAACCGCCGGCGCCACCGTCACCGTTGCCGGACAGCGTCCTCTCCGATCTGGTGGACCTGTTCGGCGAAGACGATCCCGACCGCTTCAACCCTCCGGATCATCGCGACCTGCTGAGGGAGGTGGCGGTGAACATTCCGGACCTCTCGCCGCGGATGCTGTCGAACATCGAGGATCTCGGCAATCGCGTGGAGACGGTTCGGGACGTGGAGATCGATCGCCTTCTGTCCCGTACCCTCCTCGAGCTGCTCTCCTCGCTGGGCAGTTCGCGCGACGCCTCGCCGATCCTGAAGCGCATCGAGAATCTCTTTCGTTCCTATCTTGCCAACGCCGAGTTCGGAGATGCCCTGGAGGCATTCCAGCGGCTGCAGGACATCGCCATATCGACCGAGAGCGCGGAGCTGCGGGCGGCGCTCGACGACACGTTCGTAGCGCTGGCGAGCATCGAGACCACCGAGGCCCTGATCGAGAGCCTTCTCGTGGCCGGTCCGGAGCAGTCTTCCGCCATTCAGAGACTGATCGAGGTAATGGGCTCTGCAGCGACGCACGGCCTGCTCGTCGCTCTCGCGGAAGAGGCCAACATGTCGCGGCGTCGCAAGCTCTTCGACGTCGTGGCCGGGCTCGGGCCGGTCATCGTGCCGGAAGTGAAACATTTCCTGAGCGACCCGCGGTGGTTCGTGGTCAGGAACATGATCGGGCTGCTGCGTTCGGTCAACGACCGCTCGGCGATGATCGAAGTGCGGAAGCTGGCGCAGCATCGCGATCTGCGAGTCCGACTGGAGGCCATCAAGGCGCTGCTCACGTCCGACTCCAGCCTGCCGATCGCCCTTCTGAACGACGCCATCAACGATCCCGACCCGAAGCTCGCCGAAACGGCCATCACCCTGGTCGGCAACTACGGCATCAAGGAAGGGGTGGCGCCGCTGCTGAAGATTCTGTCGGGAAGCGATGTGTTCCGGACGCGCACGCCGCTGCGGATCCGCGCCATCAAAGCACTCGGCGAGCTCGCCGTCCCCACCGCTCTGCCGGCGATGAACAGGTTTTTCAAGGATCCGTTCCTCCCGTGGCCGGCCAGAGAAGAGCGGCGCGCCGCATACGAGTCGCTGGCCGGGTATCCGGGCAGTGTCAGCGCCCCGCTGATTGAACGCGGGCTTCACTCGCGGGATCCCGAGGTGCGCGAGATCTGCCGCAAGTACACGGCGCGATAGGAAACCATGGACCAGCTCATCATCCAGATTACAGCGGCAGCGAATACGCGCACGCTCTACCCGGCGAATCACCCAAGCGTCAGCCATTCGAACGGGCTGGTCGTCAAGACGCTGGCGAACATACTCGAGGAGCGGCAGGTCGAGTCGATCACCTTTCTGGTGCTCGGCGACGAGCTGGTGGTCGAGCAGGACGTCATGCGCAAGAGCTCTCTGTCGCACCGCCAGTTCGTGGAGCTGCTCAAGCGCCGCGGCATCGAGCGGATGACGCTCGCCGCAGGACTGGAGGTCGAAGAAGCGCACGCCTTCATCGGCGCATTGGCCGGCGGCGAAGACCTCGAGTCGAGCCCTCACATCACCCTCGGCCACGTTCACGTCTCCCTCGAACAAGAGCAAGAGCGAGAGGCGCCGCGGGATCTGACACCCGATCTCCTCGAACCTGTCCGCGACGCCTTCGCGCGATTCCGGGTCGACCACACGCTGCCGCTGGGGCCGATGGAGCAGCTGGTGTGGAGCTTCATCGATTCGCTCTCCCAGACGACCCGGTCCATCCTTCCACTGGCGAAACTGAAGGAGCACGACGAATACACGTTCATCCACTCGGTGAATGTGTCGATGCTGGTTCTCGCGCAGGCCCGCTCGTTCGGCATCAAGGGACCGATGCTCCACGCCTTCGGATTGGCCGGACTCCTCCACGATATCGGCAAGCTGACCGTGCCGCTGGCCGTCCTCACCAAGCCAGGCAAGCTCGAAGGCGAAGAGTGGGCGATGATGCAGAGCCACACCATCCAGGGAGCGTGGTATCTGAGCGAGATGGAAGGGGCGATGCCGCTGTCCATCGCCGTCGCGTACGAGCACCATCTCCGTTACGACGGCGAGCAGAACTACCCCGTGCTCAAGACCAAGCGCGTTCCCAATCTGGCCAGCCGCATGACCTCGATCGGCGACGCCTACGACGCGATGTCGACCATCCGCCCCTATCAGCAGCCGCTCATGAGGTCGGCCGCGCTCGAGATTCTGAAGAAACGCTCCGAGAGCTTCTACGATCCGCTGCTCGTGGCGAACTTCGTCCGCCTGATCGGATACGCCACCGGCGCCGAAGCCGAGGTTCCGCCCGAGCGCGTCTGACGCGGGACCGCATCAGTCTCGCCTACGGCAAGCCGCGTTGCACTGCCGGAACGATGAGCCGCAAGTCGTCCATCAGCTGCGCGAACTGGTCCGGATAGAGCGACTGTGGACCGTCGCATAGCGCCATGTCCGGATCCACGTGGACCTCGATGAGCAGCCCGTCGGCGCCGGCGGCCACACACGCACGCGCCAGCGGCATGACCTTGTCGCGGCGCCCGGTGGCGTGCGACGGGTCGGCAATGATCGGCAGGTGCGAGAGCTTCTGGATGATGGGGATGGCGGAGATGTCCAGCGTGTAGCGCGTGTAGGTCTCGAACGTGCGGATGCCCCGCTCGCACAGGATGACCTGATAGTTGCCGCCGGACATGACGTACTCGGCCGCGAGCAGCCACTCCTGAATGGTCGCAGCCATCCCGCGCTTGAGCAGCACCGGCTTGCGCACCTGGCCGACCGCGGAGAGGAGGTTGAAATTCTGCATGTTGCGCGCGCCGATCTGGATGATGTCGACGTATTCGAGCGCCGTCTCGATCTGACTGATGTCCATCACCTCGGAAACCGTGGCCATGCCGAACTCGCGGCCGGCCGCCCGAAGCAACTTCAGCCCCTCCACTCCCAGCCCTTGGAACGCATAGGGCGAAGTGCGAGGCTTGTACGCGCCGCCGCGGAGGACTTTCGCCCCGGCACGCGCGACCGAACGCGCGGTCTCGAACAGCTGCTTCTCGTTCTCGATCGCGCAGGGACCGGCCATGACCACCACGTCCTTGCCGCCGATTCGACAGCCGTTGACATCGATGACGGTCGACTCGCGCTTGAACGAGCGGCTCGACAGCTTGAAAGGCTCGCTGACGCGCACGACTTCCTGCACTCCGTCGAGCACTTCGAACTCGCGGATGTCGGCCGACGCGATGTCGCCGACCACGCCGAGGACGGTCTGATCAGAGCCGGTGGAGCGGTGCACGTCGAAGCCGTGCCGCGTCAGCGCGGCCATCACCACCTCGATCATCGTTTCGCCCGCGTCCTTTTCCATGACAACGAACATTGGGCTTCTTTCCTGAGTACATCGAGCAGCGGTCAGGGAAAGGCGAGCGGATAGCGTGTCGGTGCGCCCGCTGGCGAACAGCCCCTACTCCCCGCTCGCTACCTCGCTACCGGCTCCGTGTGCTTCCCGTACGACGCGTCGCGATTCGTCGATGATCCGTTCGAACAGGCGCCGCACCGTCGCCGAGTCGAGCGGCCCCTCAGACAACTCCTCGACGTTGTTGAGCACCTGCTGCTCACGGTCGGGCGAATAGACCGGCAGTTGCACCGCACCTTTGAGATGCCCGATCTCGATGGCGTACTTCGCTCGCTGATTGAGGAGACGGACCAGCACCTCGTCCACCCTGTCGATCGCCGCCCGCAGGCGCTCGAGCTCGCGCGGGGCGTTCTCCTGGGCAACGGGGTAACGGCTGTTCATCATCCTCGTTATACGCACAGTCTATGGACTCGTCAACGACTCGACGCGGGGTGGTGAAGGGGGTCGTCCCCGACCGACCCGCTGCAACATTCATTGCGCAGTCACAGTAGCGGTTCAGAACCAGTACTGCCGCGCCGTCGCCAGCAGGTGTTGCGCCGTCTGGCGATTGCGATGCGCGATCTCCTCCCGATTGGGAACGTCGGCATGTCCGGGATTCGGGTCGTGGAGGGCCATCGGCCACCCCTTCTCGAACTTGTTGCCCCACCTGCTCAGCCAGGCCTGAGGAAGATCCCGCGGCACGGGAAGGTCGTGGATCAACAGATAGAGGAGCGCCCACACGCGCGGCGTGGCGTTGAGGGAGTAACCGCCACCCAGAGTGAAAAGGACACGGCCGGACGTGAACTCGTCGGCCCACCCCAGAATGCGCCGAAAGATCCCTTCGTAGTCGCCAGTGGTCAGCATCAAGTCAGCGAGGGGGTCGTCGAAATGCGCGTCCGCCCCTGCCTGAACCACCAGCACGCGCGGTTCAAACTGGCGTAAGGCGGCCGGAACGATCGAATCGAGCACTTCGAGGTAGCTGTCGCCGTCGGTGAAAGGCTCGAGCGGCAGATTGAGCTTGAGTCCGCGGGCAGCGCCCACTCCCAGCTCGTGAGTCTCGCCCGTGCCTGGAAACAGGTACCTGCCCGATTCGTGAACGCTGATGGTCATGACGCGCATGTCGTCGTAGAGGATCTGCTGGACGCCGTCTCCGTGGTGCACGTCGACGTCGAGGTAAGCGACCTCGAGTCCGTGGCTCGTCAGCGCCTTGATCGCAATTGCCAGGTCGTTGTAGATGCAGAAGCCCGACGCCACATTGCGGCGCGCGTGATGCAGCCCGCCGCCCAGCTGAAGAACGCGCTTCTCTCCCTTTTCCCAGATGAGCCGCGCGCCGTGCAGGGCGCCGCCGACGAGCCAGCGCGCCGCTTCGTCCATGCCGGGGAACGCCGGATTGTCCGGTGTACCGAGGCCGTAGTTTTCGCAGTCAGGAACGTCTTCTCCCGCGCTGAGCGCCTCGACGCGGCGAACGTAGGCATCCTCATGCACACCCAGGATGTCCTCGCGTGTGGCCGGCTCGGGCTCGATCGTCTCCACGTGATGACCGAGCGCCTCCAGGAGATCGAGCATCATCTCGACCCGTACAGGGCTGAATGCGTGGCTCTCGCCGAACGAGTAGTTCCGGTACGCCGGATGGTAGATCACCGAGGGCATGGCTTCTCGGGCGGCCAGAGGACCTCGAACTCATCGCGGCGCAACTCCTTCGCAATTGCTCCACTCTCGATCGATCCGATGCGCAGCACGGCTCGGGTGAAGTCGCGGCCTTCGGGATACGTCAGGATCGAGTGGACATTCACGTCGCGGTGGCTCAGGAATGCCGTCAAGCGGGCCAACGCGCCGGGATGATCCGGCAGCCGCACCTCCAGACGTCCGGAAGGTTTGTCCACGCCGGTCATGCGAAGCAAAGCGTCGAGCAGATCGAACCCGGTGACGATGCCGATCAGCCGCCCGTCGTCAAGGACCGGGAGACAGCCGATCTTGCGCTCCCGCATTCTGTAAGCGACATCCTCGACCGGGTCCGAAACATCCGCCGTCATCGGCTCCCGAGACATCACTTTCGACACGAGACTGGTCGGAGACAGCGGCGATAGTGCCAGCACGCTGGTGGCGAGCCGCAGATCACGGTCCGACACAACCCCGACGAGCCGTCCCTCTTCCACCACCGGAAGGTGCCGGATACCTTCATCACACAAGATGCGAAAGGCGTCCTGGAGCGTAGTGTTCGGGCCGATGGCCACGGCCGGACTGCTCATGATGTCGCGGACAAGCATTTCTCCGCCTCACTTCGCGAGCTTCACGAAGAAGCGGAACCCGGCCCGTGCGCCAGCGCAGCTGGCTGGTCGCAACGACCCGGATCCCGCAGGATGGAAGTCCACGTACCGAATGACTCTTTCGGCTGTCGTGGCCACGCACAAGCAGCTGTTTATTTCTTGTTCTCGCTCACCTGCACGAGCAAGGAGTCCGAGACGTGCGTGACCAGACCGTGGAAGCTGTCCTTCGCCTTTCGGAAGTTGGGGTCCGAGAGGATCTTCTCGAGAACCGCCAGGCTCTCGAGATCGACCTGCACAACCCTCTGAGGCGATGAACCTCCCAACATGCTCTTGTAGACGCGAACGTCCTTCACGCCGGAGAACTTCTTCCAGATGTCCTTGCCGGCACCTGCAAGGTACTTCTCGTATTCGCTCAATTTTCCGGGCAGAACGTCAAAACGGTACTCGAACGTGATCATGGTCGACCTCCTTCGGAACTCTATTTGCCGGTCCAACAGGCCGGCCTCTTCTCGAGGAACGCTGAGATTCCCTCCTGCGCGTCGGCGGCCATCGAGTTCATCGACATGATCTCTTTGGCGTACGCGTATGCCTTCGGCTGATCGAGATCGATCTGCGTGTAGAAGGCCTGCTTCCCGATGGCCAGAGTGACGGGACTAGCCTCCGCGATCCGTGTCGCGAGCTTCCGCGTCTCGTCATGCAGCTCGCCGGCGGGCACGACGCTATTGACCAGACCCCACTCAACCGCCGTCCTCGCATCGATTGGGTCGCCGGTCAGAAGCATCTGGAGAGCGCGCTTGCGGCCAACGGCGCGGCTCAGGGCGACCATCGGGGTCGTGCAGAAGAGGCCGATCCGAACGCCGGGGGTCGCGAACGAGGCCTCCTCGACCGCGACCGCCAGGTCGCAGGTCGCGACGAGCTGGCATCCCGCTGCCGTCGCCATGCCCTGGACCTCGGCGATGACTGGCTGCGGGATCGACTGGACCCTCGTCATCAGCTCCGCGCAGACGTCGAAGATCTCACGGTAGGCGTTGATGTCTCTCCCGACCAGCTCACTCAGATCGTGCCCCGAGCTGAAGACCTTTCCGGCCGCGGCGAGAATGACCGCGCGGATCTGACTGTCCTTCCCGATTCTCCCGAGGCAGTCCAGGAGCTCCCGCATGAGTGCCAGCGAGAGGGCGTTGCGCCTGTTAGGGCGATTCAGCGTCACGACCGCGACGGAGCCCTCCGTCTCGAAGCCGAGATTCTCGTAGCTCATCTCATGACCCCTGATCTCAATGTCCGCAGTATTGCGGGAAATACTCCTCGTCTCCAATCCACTCGGGAAACTGAGCGCGCACCTCGCCGAGACTGCGAAAGTCGGCGTCGAACTCGAGGGCGACCACGCGCTGGTCCTGCCCGTCGTAGTAACGGAAGACATAGCGCCCATCCGGGAGCGCCATCGCGTCGATGGCCCGACTGTCGTCGAAGTTGAGTCCCATTCGGACCAGCAGCTCGGCGACCGGATAGACGGCATCCTTGATCGTCAAGGTCTGTCCGCCGCTCCCGAGGGGGCCGTAGCGGCTCTCGATCAGTGCCGGGCCCTTCAACTCAGTCATGGCCCGCTCACGCATCCCGCGGCGTTGCCACTGGCCGCTTGAAGATCAAGTGAAGGCCGATCGTCCCGTAAGCGACGCCGTCCTTGTTCGGAGCGATCAGGGGAGCCGAGGAGACGAGCTCCCAACTCTCGGCGCCGACACCGTTGATCCAGGCGTCCAGCCCGCTGACCATCCCGCCTTCCTCGTCGCTGAAGATGACCATCTTGTCGAAGTATTCCCACTGCATGATCTCTCTCTCCTGTCAATTCGCAAACCTAACACACGGTCGAGCAGAGAACGGTGTGTCGCGTCACGCCTTTTCGAGGTGCTCGGCCACCCAGGTTCCGGCGATCTCGCAGGCCGAGCGGTTGAAGCGGATCTCGCTGTGATTGAACCAGCGCGGGAGGTAGCGGATCAGGCCGTTTTCGTGTTGCACATCCGGACGGATGTCCTCGGAGACGATGCGCTTCTCGGCCAGGGGGAGCTCCGTCTGCAGGCCGGAGGCGCCGTCGAGAAGCGCCTGGAGGTCACGCTCGGAATAGAGGAGGAGGCACGGGCGGCGGTGCGGCGGGACCGGCCCCAGCTTCTCGAGCAGCTCGAGGACGTACCCCGAATACGGCTCCTGGACTCCGGGGCTCGGAAGATTCTCGAACATCCACTTGCCCTGGGGGGACATCTGCATCATGACGGACGGCGACATTGCCACCATCACGTCCGCTGACGACATGAGCGCCAGCCGGCCGCCCAGGCTGTGGCCAACGACGGCAGCACGGCCGAACCGCCGGACATAGGCGAGAGCGGCTTCCAGCTCATCGCGCATCGCCGGGCCGATCGGCGCCGTATTCTCACCATGCCCGCACAGGTCGATCACCAGGGCGGCCGTTCCCTTCTCGGCCACCGACGCCGCAACGCCGAGCATCTGCTCCTTCGATCCGCCGTAGCCGTGGCAGATAACCGCGCCCCCATGTGGAGAGGTGTGCGAGAAGAGAAAAGCGGGAATGGCGTGGCCCTGTGGGGCGGCCAGATCAGTGACTCTCTGAAAATCCATCACATCCTCCTTCAGACGGACCGGCCGCTTTCCGCTGCCTTGGCCTCCAGGGCCGCGAGGCGCGATTTCAGCTCCTTCTGCTGCTGCCACCGCTGCGTCACATCCTGGATCGTAGCCGCGGCACCCAGGACCTCTCCCGTCGGCGCGCGGAGGAGGAGGATGTTGAACTCGATGGAGATCCGCGAGCCGTCCTTCCTCGTGGCCGGCACGGCCAGCACGTCGCGACCGTACCGCGTGATGCCCGTCTCCATGACCTTGGCCCATCCCTCCCAGTGCCGGGCGCGCTGACGCTCAGGAATGATCAGGTCCATCGATTGCCCGAGCACCTCCTCGGAACGGTAGCCGAACATGGCCTCCGCCCCCGAGTTCCAGAGGCGGATCCGCCCTTCCCGATCCGCATAGAGGATCGCGATCTGACTCTCCTCGACGATTCTCTGATACAGCCAGCCTTTGTCAGAAGTTTCGGTCATGAGACGCTCCTTCGAGGATCGTGCGCTCGACCGGAGTGGAGGCGTCCGCCCCACTCCGGACCACCGGTGGTGCCCCGGTAGTGTACGGGCAGCCTCACGCTATCATGTCGGGCGTGCCGTCGGCCTTCCCCGTCTTCGACGCCCATATTCACGTCGGTCCGTACGACCAGATGAATGAGGGAGCCCGCAGCGTCATGTTGAGCGGGCGGGACGACCTTGACCTCCTTCGCAAGGTCGTTGGCTCGGCCGACGACCTGCTGAAGGCGATGGACGCAGAGGGGATCGCGCGGGCGGCCTTGATCAACTCCGCGGCTCCCGAGGTCATCGGGATCACCGACCTCGTGAACCCCTGGATCGCCCGTTACGTCGAGGGCCACCGTGACCGGCTCGTCCCAGTCGGGGGAATCCATCCGCGGCACTCGCGCGACGTCGCTGGCGACATGAAGAGGCTTCTCGACGTTTACCGCCTCGGTGCGATCAAGCTGCACCCACCCCACATGGAGTTGGCCGCCAACGCCTACAGGACTGATTGCCCGGCTCTCGCCGACGTCTACCGCGTGGCGGGCGAGGCGAAGCGGCCAGTCCTGATCCACACGGGGACGTCGATCTTCCCTGGCGCCCGCAACGTCTATGCAGACCCGATGGCGTGCGACGACGTTGCGGTCGATTTTCCTCAGACGACCATCGTGCTATGCCACGCCGGCCGCCCCCTCTGGTACGACACGGCGTTCTTCCTCCTGCGGCGGCATGCGAACGTCATGATCGACATCTCGAGTATCCCGCCGAAAAAACTTCTCGAAGTTCTCCCGCGACTTCCCGAGGTGGCCGATCGTGTCTTGTGGGGAACCGACTGGCCGTCGAAAGGGGTCAAGTCGATGCGTCAGAACGTCGAAGATTTTCTCTCTCTTCCGCTTTCGGACGCAGTTAGGCGGAAGATTCTCTACGAGAACGCGGCATCGCTGTATTCTTTGCCCTGAGAGGAATCAGCACGAGGTCGCGACCTCGCGAGCTACACCCTTACCGCTGCCCGCGGTGGCGACGTGAGAGGCACCTCGATCCAATTCCCCGCCTTCGCGGGTCAGCTTCTTGGCCCACTACTGAGGAAATCCGAGAGCTCGGGGACGGTGAAGCCCGCTTCTTTGAGCGTCTTCTTCACTGCCGCAACGTCGATTGTCGAGAGCCTGACGAAAGCCACAAAGCCGTTCTGCGTCGGAGACAGGATCAGGCTTCTGATCTCGAGATTCATTTCCCCGATCTTCCGGACCAGCTGAATGAGTGAGCTGGTGTCCGGCGGGAGGAATACCTCGATCCTGACGCCGGCCTCCTCGATCCTCAGGGTGTCGCAGAACGCCGCCAGGACATCCGCCTTCGTGATGATTCCGACCAGCTTCCTTCCTTCCACGACCGGCAAGGCGCCGAGTCGTTTCTTGTGGAAGATGAGCAGCGCGTCCTCGACGGTGTCCCACGGGCTCACCGTGACCACCTCGCGCGTCATGATCTCCTCGACGGTCTTGTTCTTGACGACGATCTCCCCCTTCTCCGAGACCGTTGTCTCCTCGAACGTCGAGTTGCGAATGTCGGTGCCCGACAGAAAACCGATCAGATCCCCATCCTCAACGACCGGCAACTGATGGATCCGGTGCTCTCGCAGGAGAAGGCTCGCGAACTTCAGTGTGTCTCCCCGTGAGACCGTGATGAGGTTCCGTGTCATCCTCTTTCCAACGAACATTACCTAACTCCTTCCCTGAAGCATCTTCAGATGGACCATGGCCGACGAGGCGAGGGAGGACTCGTCATACCCTCCCTCCAGCACCGACACGATCCGGCCCC
>JADGOA010000042.1 GCA_017883215.1 Thermoanaerobaculia bacterium
TCCATCGTCGGAAGGGTCATGAACCGGCCGGAAAGGAGACGATTCGATTCGCGTCCTCCGGAATGTATGCGCGGTGAGTTGGCACGTCCACCTGGCCGATCGCGGGAGCGCCCTCACCCCACCTTCCGCTTCTTGACGGGTTCCTTGCCGCCCGGTGCCTTCGCAGCGCGCTTCTTCGCGGCCGTCGGGATAGGATTTTGAATCGAGGTCGTGGAAGTATGGCGCGACGCTTCACGCCGCGCCACGAGCACGCATGCGGTCCGGGTGGTGTCGATCGTCCGTTTGCCGGCGTTGCAGGTCGTCCGGTCGGCCACGCTGAAGATTCTCGTGATACGGCATCGGCACATCCTCGACCGCGTGCAAGGCGATTCACGTCTGCAACGCGTGCCGGGAGCCGTTCGACGAGTTCAAGGCGTTTTAGAAGTCCCGGACTCCGCACCACAACTTGCACGCATTACCCGTTCACGGTACAGTCTCGTGGGCAGGAGCCAACCCTCGAGGCCACACTGTGAAGCTCATCCCGACGTTTGCTTGTGCCGCACTCGCGCTGTACTCGGTGCGCGCCGGCGCCCAAGGCCGCATCGTCGGGACGGTCTACGACTCGCTGAGCACGCACGCCCCGCTCGCGAATGCGACCGTCGTGCTCGTCGAGCGCAATAAATACGCTACCAGCGACGCGCGCGGTCACTTCAGAATCGACAGCGTGCCCGACGGCCACTACACGCTCGGTGTCATGCACCCGATTCTCGATTCGCTCGAGCTCACGGCGCCGCTCGTAGCCGTCGATGTCTCCGGAGGGCGCGAGGCGACCGTCACGCTCACCACGCCGAGCGCTGGGACCGCTCTTGCCCGCATGTGCCCCGGCGCGCACGATGAGGACTCTGGTGTGATCATCGGCCGGGTGCGCGATGTCGATGATGGTTCTGCGCTGGCGTTGGCCACCGTCAGCACCGACTGGACCGAGTTCACGGTCACCAACGGGAAAAGTGCGAGCCAGCGCGTCCGCGCGAAAATCCAGACGAAGCCCAACGGCGTCTATCTTCTTTGCAACGTACCGATCAAAGTGCCGCTGGAGCTGCAGGCGGAATGGAGCGGCTTCGTCGTCGGCCCCACCCCGGTTCAGCTGGATGATCACTTGATCAGCCGCGCCGAGTTCGCAGTCAGCCGGCGAGACAGTGCGTCACGCGGAGATCAGCTGCGTGACTCATCCGTCGCGCCGGCAGCCGCGCCCGGCACTGCGACCCTTCGCGGTGTGGTGCGCGGCGCGGACGGCAAGCTCATGCGCGACGCGACGGTGTCGGTGCTGGGAACAGCGCGATCGGTGCGCAGCGACAACAGGGGTGCGTTCCGTCTAGATCACATCCCGGCGGGCACGCGCTCGATCGAGGCACGGTCGGTCGGGTTCCTGCCCACAATCGTCTCGATCGACTTTGCGACGAACGCCGTGCGCGACACGGCGCTGCTGATGACTCGATTGGTGCAGGACCTCAAGACCGTCACGGTCGAGGCCAAAATGCACATGGCGCCCCAGATGGAACGCTCCGGCTTCAACGAGCGGCGAGCGCAGGCCCTCGGCGCGTTCTTGACCGAAGAGGACATCTCGAAGCACAGCTACCCCGATCTCATCTCCGTTCTCCAAGGCGTGAGAGGAGTGCACGTTGAACGAGGCGCGGTGTCCCGTTCCGAACACGGCATTGCGCAACCAATGCCCTACCTGAAAGGCGTCGTGAGTGTTCAGGGCGCCGCGCCTGCACAGAACTGCATCCCAAATTTCTTTGTCGACGGCTCGCAGTATCAGGTAAAGGGATACACGGACTTCTCGGATCTGAGCGGCATCGCTTTCCCGGCGGTAATTCGCGGCATCGAGGTCTACACCAATCCCGGCACCATCCCCGCGCAGTACGACCTCATGTCTTCGACAGGTTGCGGCTCCATCGTCATCTGGACACGTTAGCGGCCTGCCCCGTGGTACCCGCGGAGCCGGTGACAAACCTGCTGGGTGCCGGAGTAGGCTTACGGTCGAGGCAACTCATCCATATGGAAGATCGGAGGACATACCGAGGTCACCCGTATCCCGACGCTGGGCGTCCTCTTGCTGAGCGCGGCGACACCAACGTGTTACCCATGTTGCCGGACACTTTTGTTACCCATCATCCCGGCTGTTCAATCTGCAAGCGAAAGTACTCGTAGTAGTCTGACAGCGTGGCTAGGCAGGTCTTGCTGAGGACGTGCATGTCGGTGGTACCAATCGCCTGCAGGCGCTTGCTGATGGCTTCTGTGCGAGGTTGAACCAAGTACTGATATTCGATTCGCACAGGCGCTACCGGTTCTGTGGCCTGCCCTGAAGCCGGGTCGTTGGGATAGAAGTTGATGGCGCCGCCGATTGGGCTGTCCGTCAGTTGATCGCTCAGAACCCAAGTCCCCTCAAATGGGAATAGCTGATTCGGCTGTCCTGGAAGTAAGTAGAAGCGGCGCTCGTGTACGGAGAGAAAGATCGGGTGTTGATGCTCCTCTTCGTTTCGAAGAACCTTGAAGAGCTCGGTCACACCATTCCATCCCGGGAAATCGCTCGCCACCCACGCGCCGCCGTGATGCGCACTGAAATCCTTTCGCATTGCGGCCGTGAGTCTCTGTGTCAGTCCCACGAAGCGTGAGAACTCACGCCTGACTTGCTTGGGTGATCCTCTTGCGGCTTCGAGAGCACTGAACGCGTCCGCCAGGTCCGCAAAGACAAGCGCCGTGTCGTCAGACATGCGCTTGCGGGCTCCAGAATCCGAGCGATTTGCGTGTGGCCGTCACGGTGAACCGAACAGTGATAATAGAATGGCGGGCAAGAAACGTCGGACGAGCTTCTAATGAGATTGAGTTGAGCTGCGCGTCCCCTCTGGCCGCACCACGATGAAGCTTGGCCGATCAAGCCGGAGCGCGCAAATCATGATGCTGCGGCGCACCGTGTTAGCTCCAACTCACAGTTAGGCACACGGCGCTAGGCAGAACGAGAAATCGGTGCCGCAGTCGTCAAGGACCTTACCGCGTCTCCAGCAACTCACCAAGGACAATTCGCACCAAATCAAGAATGCGTAAGACCTCTGCCTTCTCCGTAGGCGTGTGAGTTGAGACGGAAGAACGGGTGTACACGGATCGTACAAAGCTCCCAATTGCTTCGTCAATCGCAACTGTTGCATCCTCCGTCGTGGCCGAAACCGCTTTCGGCTGTTGGCGGAACTTGAGGATGAACCGAACCTTCTGCTTCATCGTAGGTCCGCTGGTATTCGGCTCAGTCTTGTAGTCGGGGCTGCTCGTGACGTCCTTGTCAGGCGCAAGATGGTCGAGCGTCTCGCGCAACGCCTCGCGGAGATCCGTCGCGGGCCCCCGCCACGAAAGGCGATTCGACGCAGTTAGATCGACAAGCGCTTGTTCATACGAGGCGGCGGCGCTTGGAAGTAACGCCCGAAGCGTCGTTACGATTCTAACGTCTTGTCCCGTCCGGATATCCCCATTTGACGATCCGGATCGCGCAATCATGCCCGTATCGAGATGTATGAGATGGCCCTTCGCTGTGCGCAGAAGGTCCTTGTACTTCTGCACGCTACCGCGCTTGTGGCAGAGTGCGATCAGTTCGCGCATCGCAGCATCAGCACCGTCGCGATGCTCGCTCGGGCTGGATGCGTCTTCGATCGACGGGCGAACAGCACTGAAATAACGTTCCGCCAGGTCGCGCAGCGAGGCTCGCGCCTCTACCGACTGAAGCTGGGTACCTTTGACGCTGTTCAGGCTCTTGCGGGTCCGTTCCAACTCCGTGAGCAAAGACGTGATGGTCGATTCCATCTACGCACCGCCGGCCGTCGCCGGAAGCTTGTGCGCTACGAGATTGTAGCCGACGGCGTTGAGTTTGTATGCGCCCCGAGCTGCTGAATCGAAGTACCCCGACCCCTTTGCGTCAACCAACACTTGGGCAAGTTTCTCCGGCAGTTTGAAATGAGCTTGCTTGAAGAACTTCTCCAAATCGGCGGTCGATACAGTCTCTTTGCGCTCTCCTTCCGGAGCGAGCTCCTGAAGATAGAAGGCGACGACGCAAGCCATCTCCCGTGCGCTTCTCGGGTTCTTCTCCGTCCGAAGCGATCTAATGTCAGTTGGAGACCGTGGCGCCGGCGGAGCAATCGGAGGGACTGCTGCTGGGCGCCCAGAGCTATCCTCCTTCAGAGCGAGTGCCTTGGGGTCCGCTGGGCGGCCACCAGTCGCCGCTCCGATTGTGATCTTGAGGTGCGCGCAGACTGTCTCGACCGCGGTCCTTCTCGCCTCTGATTCCAGAGCCTCAAGCGCGCCGATGATTTGGTCAATCGCTTGGCCGAGCGAAAGCTTGTTCCGCGTCATCACCTCTCCCGTTGTTGTAGGTCTATCGCTTCGTCGGATGAGCCGTCACGGAAACGTGTGAGAGCCGCGTCCGTCGCACAGTACGTGTCCGAGTCCTTTCCACGAACGCAATGCGTTGTGGATACTGCGTTTCCCTTTCGGCTCCGCTGACCTTGGTGCGTCCGGAACGAAATCCTCGTCGTCGAGGAGTCCCAGCCGTTCGCCCGCGGGGTAGAGGCGATGCAACGGCGCCCAAGACCTTCCGGTCAGTCTGCGTTCGACAGCATTCCCATGCGGATCACACGACGTCATGGCGATCTCCGAAGAGGGGATCGCAGGATCGGCGCGGCCAGGTTACTTCGCAGCCGCTCAAGGCTAAAGTTGCAAGATCGTTGCGGTCTGGAAGTCGAGTTTGTGGTCAGGGAGAGGGCGCCGAGTGCGGCACGCATGCGTCGCCTGAAAACGCTCAAGCCGCGCCAGCCGTTACCGCCTTTCGACTGAAGAATCTGAGTACCTGCTGATGAACCACAGGGTGCGAGTAGCGCATGCCCGCAAATAGAGAATAGCGCTCAACGAGAATACGGAAACGGTCCTGCCCCAAGATGCTGATGCAGTTGAATGCAAGGAGGTTCAACTCGCCAGTTGAGAGGTCACCCCTGACAATCGATGCATACCTATACTTGTCGCTCTCAGGCAAGGTGCTTTCGTCGATGAATTTCAACAACATGAATAAGCGCCTGAAATAGTGGCCGAAGTCTGCCCCGGTAACTTGACACGTCTGCTTATACGCCCCGTCGATATGCTTCCTCAGCGCTTCGTCGTCGACCGGGAGTTGAGCCGGCGTCGAGAGCAGCCCAGCCACAATCCCGGTAGCTTCCTCGAACGCCGCGCGACCTCTTACGGCTTTACCGTTGAGGACTGCGTTGAGGTTAACGGTCGTCTCAGCCAATCCGGAACGCAATTCGAGGAACATGCTGTCAAAGGTCTGCTGAGCTGCGGTTTGCGTCAGCCGATGCGTCAGTTGCGCGTACTTCGCAGTGATACCAACAAGGACAACGGTGGCGAGCGTGGAGACGCCTGCGAGCACCATCTGGATGAGGAGCGCGCGTTCCTGGGTCATCATTGCCTTGTCTATTCGTGTGGTCGCGGCCTAACCACAATTAGGCTGTCACGTTATCCAGCGTCGCGGGCGCAATCCGAGCGCAGTATATCGCGCGCGCCGCCCATTCGAGTATGAAGCGCAAAGACCACGCCAGCAACCAATTGGACACAATCACGCCACGCGCATGGCGCGCGGTCGACTGCGAACACTCGCCGTATAAACGCGCTCGTTGCGTCGTTCCCTTGGGAGCGTGCCGCGAGGACCAGCACGAACGCCACCTGGGAATTCACCTGATCGCATTTCATACGAGCGATCAAGCCCGCGCACGAACCTCGGGTCAGACCTCGGCCGCGTTCAATACCCGTCCTTCCTCCACATGAGGATCACGCCGCAAAAACCGGCGCCGCTTGTGGACTTGTATTGCACTGGAATCGTCGCTGGACTCGCGTAGAACTCGATCCCGGCGAGATCCTTGGGAGACGGCAAGTCGTCGAGCGTCGTCGAAGACGGGAGCAACACGCCGTCGAGGTACCATGCTGGACGCGAGCACGACAGCCCTGGACCCAGTCTCGTCGCGGGGCGCGTACGGTTCGGCGTCATGCGGTGGAAGAGATCGTCGATGAACACCACGTTGAGCTTCTCGATCTCCGCCGCGGTCATGAACTGGCCGATGCCCAGCGACCTGCGTGCCTCGAACTCCTCGCCGACGTATCAGGAGGTAGTGCCGGCCAGTTGGGAGGCTGTGTATCTGGAAACGGCCGTTCGCGCCGGTGACCCACCTGGATGCCCGACCCGACGATCGATGCGACGGCGTCGGCGAACGGCGCCAGGCTCGTGTCGGTGACGACACCATCGACGACTCCGCGTGCGGAGTCAGATTGCGCGCCAGCCGGCGGAGACGCCGCGGCGAGCACCAAGAACGCGGCGAGGAGATGTGTTGAACAAAACACGATGCGTGCTCTCATCAGCTGCAACGAGAGGTCAGGCCGACCCGGGTTATGCCGCGCCGACGAACCAAACACTGCGACTCTTGCAGTCTTTTCGCGCGACGGCGTTTCTCGATGATGTCCGATCAGGTTGTGTAGCAAGAGCTTGTACGCAATTGCGCCATCGCGGCGGATGTTGCTAGGCTGCATTCCCGCGCAGCCTAACCGCGCGGGTCGATCTCAGCGGCCCGTAGCGGCCTCGAAGCTGCTCATGACGGAGCGCTCGCCGCCGGTGTGAGAGCGCGCTACGATTATCCAATGCTCGCCCACGTCAACCCAGAACGAGGTCCGTCGCGATGAGATTCGTCCGTTCCCTCGCCACGCTCGCGCTCTGCGCCGCCGCGTCTGCACTCCCGGCGCACGCCCAGACCAAGTTCACGCTCACCTCGCCGACCCTGAAGGCCGACGGCACAATCGGCATGGACCACGCCTTCAACGGCTTCGGCTGCACGGGCAAGAACGTGGCGCCCGCGCTCGCCTGGAGCGGCGCGCCGGCCGGGACCAAGAGCTTCGCGCTCATCGTGTACGATCCCGACGCGCCCTCGGGGAGCGGGTGGTGGCACTGGACGGTGGTGAACATCCCGGCCAAGGTGAAAGCGCTCCCGGCCGGGGCGGGGAGCACGGCGCCGGCGGGTCTGCCCGCGAGGGCGGTGCAGGGACGCACGGACTTCGGCAAGCCGGGCTGGGGCGGCCCGTGCCCGCCGGCCGGCGACAAGCCGCACCGCTACGTCTTCACGCTGTGGGCGCTCAAGGTGGACAAGCTCGACCTGAACGCCGAGTCGAGCGGCGCGATGGTGGGCTTCAACCTGCGCGCCAACACGCTCGGCACGGCGACGATGACGGCGGTGTTCGGGCGGTAGCCCGCGCAGGTCGCATGAGTTCGTTGAAGTGCCGCACGAACCGGGGGACACAGCATGTCCTGGCCGTCGTCTTCATTAAATGATGTGATTGCCCGCCCCTGCCAGCCCGGCGCCGCCGCGACGTAGATGTTGCGAACGCCGCGCTCGTTCGGGAGAGTGAGACTGCAAGTGTCCGCTCAAGGGCGGGCTTTCTTTCCATCTGTGTTTCCCATACGATCGTTCATGGCCGCCTCGCGTACCCCGCCGGTTCTCCAGTCCGAGACGACCGAATGCGGGCTGGCGGCACTCGCCATCCTTCTCGGCCATTACGGCACACACCTCACGCTCGAGGAACTGCGAGTCGAGGTCGGATCGACACGCATGGGAGTGAGCGCCCTTACGCTGATGAAGATCGCGGAGCGACACGGATTCTCCGCCCACCTTCATCGCATGGAGCTGGAGGAGCTTCAGGCAGCGAGGTTGCCGCTGATCGCCTATTGCCGATTCGTCCACTTCGTGGTCGTCGAGCGGATTACCCGTGCGGAGGTGATCGTCAACGACCCCTGCGTCGGCCCGGACCGCGTCTCGCTGGACAAATTCAGTGACGACTTTACCGGCATGGTGCTGACTGTTTCACCCGGCACGGCCGACGGCCGGCGGGGCGACGCCTTGTCGCCCCCTCTCTGGCTCTGGCGTCGCGCCGAGCGCCGCACGACGGACCTGTCGCGCGCGCTGGCGCTGACCGCGGCCAGCACCGTCTGCACTCTGGCATTCGTCTATTTCCTCGGACGATACATCGACGGTCTCGCTGCCGGCGCCGCCGGCTGGGCGGACCTGAGTGCGCTGTGTCTTGCCGTGGCAATGGGGATGTATGCCGGTTGGATGAGAGGCCACGGTGCAGTCGCCGCGATCGGGCGGCTGGCGCGCACCTTGTCGATCGACAGCCGAAAGCGCCTGAGCCGACTGCCGGCGCATTTCTTCAGCAGCCGGCTTCCAGGCCAGATAGTCGAGAAGCTCTCGGCGCCCGCGGTTCTCGTGCGACAGGCACACGCGCTTCCCGCTGGCCTCGACATGCTCGCCGTGCTCGCCGCGTGCATCTATGCGCTGTGGTTGCACTCCGGGATCGGGATTCTGATCTGCGCAACCGTAGTGCTCGAACTGGCCGCCCTGGCGGCGCGCTGGGGGCACCGTGGAGCGACGACGCTCGCTCACGCCGAAGACCCGTTGGCGCGCACCGGATTCGATGCGGCGACCCTCGCACAGATGGAGCCGCATCTCGTCTCCGGAGGCGAAGCCGAGCTCTTCTCGCGGACCGCCGGACTGCACGCAGTCGCGCTCAATGCTTCGATCCGGGCCGCACTCGGACGTATTCGGCTGGATTTCCTTCGCCGGGCGATCGGACTGACGAGGGTCGGACTGACGTTGATCGCGGGCTGGGTCGTGATCGAAACGCATCAACTCTCGGCCGGTGCGGTCGGCCAACTGCTGGCCCTGGCGCTGTACGTCGGTGCGGCGATGGAGGGATTGGCGCGGCTCAGCGGCTACCGGGAATTGCGATTCTCCGTACACCAGCTCGCCGATCTGGAATCGGTTCGTCCGGTCACGGTTGGCGCCGACGAAGTCCGGACTCACGCTGCGGTGAGACTGTCGATCGAGAACCTCGCCTGGCGGGCTTCGCACCAGCACCCGGTGCTCTTTTCCAGGCTGTGTGCAAGCCTTCCGGCAGGCGCCCAATTGGGCATCAGCGGGCCATCGCTGTCCGGCAAGTCCGTTCTGGCGCAACTGCTCAGCGGACTGCTCGAACCCTCCGAGGGCGAGGTCCGGTACGACGGGAGGTTGATCCGGCAGCTCCTCGAGCCGGGCGCGGTGCTCGTCCAAGGCCACGGGCCGATCGTCCCTGCAACCGTGCGCGAGAATCTTTCGCTCGGCAGCAGGATCGACGATTCCCGGATCTCGGACGCACTCGCCGACGTGGGCCTGGACGTCGAGCTGAAATCTCGAGGGGGTCTCGACCTGACTCTCGCGCAGGAGGGCGGCGAACTGAGCGGCGGACAACGGCGACGTCTCGAAATCGCGCGTGCGCTGCTGCGCTCGCCGCCTCTCCTCGTAATCGACGAGGCACTCGACGGCGTCGACGTGCAGGTGGAGAAGAGGATCCGCGACGCCATCAGGCGTCGCGGCATCACGCTCGTGGTGGTGACCGGACGAGCCGAGAGCCTCGCACAATGCGATGCGGTCATTCGTCTCGAGCAGCATGTGCCCTCCGCATCAGTTTCCGGCTGAGTCCTCGTCCCGTGACAGAACTCACCGAGGCCCTGCGTCGCCTGGCATCCGCCGCCGTGGATTCCGCGCGGACCGGTCGACCCGTCGTCGATTGGCGTGACGCCGCCGCCGCATTCGGCATCCGGCTCCGACTGGTCAGGCTGCGCGGGCGTTCCTGGTGGCTGAAGGATTGCGGACCGTTGCTGGCGTTTCGAACCGCCGGCGGGGCCCCTGTCGTTCTCACCCGCACCGTGAAACGCGGCTACGTCGTTTTCGATCCGGAAAGCGGCGCCGAGATTGCGCTCGACGCCAGCACCGCCGCCGGCTTCAGGCACGAGGCATTCATGCCCTATCCGGGCCCGGGCTTCGCGATCCACCGCTGCGGGCGGACCTGGCAAACGATCGATGTGGACGTATTGCTGCAGCTTGCCTGCGGGACGGCGGTTGCCCTCATCGCATTCGCAATGCTGCTCCTCATCGTCTCCGGCGTGCGTCCCGGGGCAACGCCGGTTCCGGCGCGGCTCTGGGCGATTTCGTTTGGCTGGATCGGCGTTGCCGCGGCGTTCGCCACACTCGAAGAAATCGGCGCTCTCGCGGGGCTCAGATGGAGGGCAAGGACGAACTTGCACCTCCATGCTTCGCTCTGGAACCGCGTGATCGGGTTGCCTCTGGCACGCTTCCGGTCGACCCCCGCCACCGAGATGGCGGACGCTGTCGACCGTGTGATTGCCGATCGGGAAGATGTGACGGCCGAGAGAGGCGGTGCCCGGTTCGCCGTTCCGTCGCTTCTGGCCGCGGTGGCCATCCTCGTCCTGACATCGCCTGTCGTGGCGGGAGCCGCGGTCGCGGCGGTCGCGGCACTTTTACTGCTGCAGTACCGGATCGCGCGGGAGCACCAGAGGAGCCTCCGCCGCGAGCTGGAGCATCGGCCGGCGGCACGCCGGGCCCGATGGCTCGTCGCATCGCATCTTCCCGCGCTGCGGGCCCTCGGGGCGCGCGATTGGGCGCTCGAGGCCGAACGCGCCGCTTCCGAGCAGGAACTCACCGCGGCGATGCGCGCGGCGCTGCTGCGCCGGAGCAACGAGGCCCTTCGTCGTTATGGACCCGCGCTCGTGCCCATCGCCGTCCTGGCGGCGGACAGGCCTGAGTTCTGGGCTGACGGGCTGGTGTTGGCGCTCATATCCCTGGTAGCCGGATCGGCCGCCTGCAGGATCGCCTCGGCGTCCGCCAGAATCCGGGAGATCGATTCGCGCGCGGCTGAAACCGACCACGAGGTGCGAGACGAACCGGCGCGTCAGGGCAGCCGGCCCATCCCCGGCCTGGTACAGCGCGTGGAAGTCGTCTCAGCGGGTTTCGTCTACGCGGGATCGTGCGAACCGAGTCTGGACAACGTGAGCTTCGAGTTCCGCCGTGGCGAATGTGTGGCCATCGCGGGGCCGTCGGGCAGTGGCAAGACCACTCTGGTACGGCTTCTCACGGGGCTGGAGCATCCCACGAGCGGCGCGGTGCGAGTGAATGGCATCGATCTGCGGTCGGTGGACCCGGGCGACTATCGTCGCCGCGTCGGCGCCGTGTTCCAGGATCAAGCGATCCCGATCTCGACCATCTGCGGCACGATCCTCGGCATGGCGCCGATCGAGGAGGATGACGCCTGGGAAGCGGCACGCGTCGCGCGGATCGCGGACACGATCGCGAACCTTCCGATGGGGATGCAGACGATGGTCGCGATGGCGACCGTGCCTTCCGCGATGCTGAACCAGCTGCTGATCGCGCGGACGTTGGCGCGGCGTCCCGAGATCGTGGTATTCGACGAGACGTTCTCGAATCTCGACGACGAGGTGCAGTCCGGAATGGTCTCCGATCTTCGCCGCGGGGGAACGACGATGGTGATCTGCTCCCATCGCCCGTCCACCATCGCGCTGGCCGATAGAGTGATCCGTCTCGACCACGGAAGGATCGTTGCCTGAAGAGCGAACGATCATGCGGAACTCCGTGACTGTTCTCGACGTTTCGCGTGCCCATCGAATGAAGGCGGCGCATCACGCGGGCTCCTTCGCGGGCTCCTTCTACTTGACGGCCTCTCAAGCCGCAGCTAGCATAAGTTGGGGTCTCAGCGCGACCGGCCACTTGGGGCGACCGGCTATTTTCATCCAAGGAGTTCGCAGATGAACGAAAAAAAGGGTGCCAGCCAGAGTGCGCTCAACACGGTCATCGCGAAGGCGTTGTCGGATCCGTCCTTCAAGGCGCGACTGTTGGCGAATGCGAATGAAACGTTGGCCAGCCTGGGACAGAAGGTTCCAGCGGGCAAGACCGTGAAGTTCGTCGAGAACACCGCATCGGTGGAACACTTCGTGATTCCGGCGGCGGGCTCCATCGGGGAGTTGAGCGATGAACTGCTGGTGGCGGTCGCGGGTGGCGTGCGCGCCGGCTTTATCTCAATGAAATCTGTGTAGGCATAGCCAGTTCGGCGGGGACCGCCGGAGGTCGGCAGCCGAAGCGGGCATCGAGCCGCTTCGGCTGTCGCTTTTCTGCCCGCACTACATTGCCGACTCGCAAGGACGTTCCAAGCTCGCCAGGCGGTGACGCCTCCCACTTCGTGCGACCGTTCGCCGGCGGTCCGTCGCCGCAGCGTCTCCGGTTGATCTGCCGCGGCAGCGGCATCTACGTCTGGGACTCCGACGGTGTGCGGCTTCTGGATGCCATGTCCGGTGTTGGCTGCGTCACGTTGGGGTATGGACGACCGGAACTCATCGAAGCGGCGACGCGGCAGATGGAAGAACTGGCCTATTATGGCAGTCACTTCGACACCTCGGTGCCTTCGGCGATCGAGCTCTCCGACCTGCTCTGCGAGGTCACGCCTGAGGGCTTCGAACACTTCTTCTTGACGAACTCCGGTTCCGAGGCGACGGACACCGTCTTGCGCCTCGTGCGCCGGTACTGGGACCTGGCGGGCCAGCCCGGGAAGAAGGTCATCATCTCGGTCCAGAACTCGTACCACGGCAGCACGGTGTTCGCTGCCGCCCTAGGCAAGACGGAAGCCGCCATCCGTGAGCTGGGCCTGCCCATCAGTGACATCGCCCTCATCGGGCAACCGAATACCGCTCTTGATACCGACCACGCGCCCGCGGGGCTGTTCGGGCTGCGAGCCGCCCTTTGGCTGGAGGCGAAGATACTCGCCCTCGGACCCGAAAAAGTGGCGGCGTTCATCGGCGAGCCCGTTCAGGGGGGGGGCGGTTTCGTCGTCCCGCCCGCGACCTATTGGCCCGAAATCGAGCGCGTCTGCCGGAAGTACGATGTTCTCGTGGTGTCGGACGAAGTGACCTGCGGATTCGGCCGGCTGGGGACATGGTTCGGATGCGAGCGATTCGGCTTCCGACCCGACCTGATGACTTTCGCCAAGGGGGTCACATCAGGCTACTTCCCACTCGGCGGAGTCGCCATCCACGATCGCATCGCCGGCCTTCTCTTCGAGCAGGGCGGCGGTGCCTTCGAGCACGGCTTCACGTCTTCCGGTCATCCGGTGGCGTGTGCCGTGGCGATTGCGACCATTCGCGTGCTGCAGCGCGAGCATATCATCGAGCGGGTAGCCGAACAGTCGGCCCCACACCTGAATCGGCGCTTTCTGGAACTGCAGGACCATCCGCTCGTGGGCATGGCCGAGACTTGCGGCATGACGGGGTCCCTCGAGATCGTACGGAACAAGGACACCGGAGAGACCTTTGCTCCGGGCCAGCTCGCCGCATTTGTCTGTCGCGAGCGCTGTTACGACGAGGGCGTGATCGTCAGGCCGGCTGGACACCGTATCAACGTCACTCCTCCACTCGTGATCACCCCCGAAGAGACCGACGACATGATCGAGAGAATCAGACGCGGCCTCGACCGCGCCGAGCGTGATCTGCGGCAACGGCACCTGCCATGACTCAACCGCCCTGCAGCCTGGCATGGTGATGGCGGATTTCACGGGTCGAGTGGCACTGGTGACGGGCGCGACCTCGGGCGTCGGACGTGCGACGGCCCTACGCTTCGGTGAGCTGGGCGCGCGGGTCGTCGTCTCCGGCCGCGATCCCGGCAGGGGCCAGGCAGTCGTGGAAGCAATTGGCGACCTTGGCGCGGAGTCCATGTTCGTACCCGCCGACGTGTCGGAACCGGATGACGTTCGAGCGCTGGTTCGCGCCACGCTGGACGGGTACGGGCGCCTCGACTGTGCCGTCAACAATGCCGCGACGGCTGAGGAAAGCCTGGGCAGGGCCCTGGCCGACGTTTCCCTCTCCGACTTCGACCGTCTGATCGCCGTCAACCTGCGCGGCGTCTTCCTGTGCATGAAGCACGAGATCCCTGCCATGCTGGCGTCGAACGGCGGGGCCATCGTGAACGTGTCATCGGTCCAGGGAATCGTGGCTGGATCCTGGTCTTCAGCATATGCGGCGGCAAAGCACGGGGTGCTCGGCCTGACCCGGTCGGCGGCGTTGGAATATGTGAAGCGCGGCGTGCGAATCAACGCCGTCTGTCCCGGCGCCGTCCGCACGCCGATGCTGGAGCGGGTCTTCCAGATCCTGGCTCCGGGCGACCCGTCCGGGGCCGAAACACAGTGCAGGAACCGGATTCCAGCGGGCCGCATCGGCACTCCCGAGGAGATGGCATCCGTCATCGTGTGGCTCTGCTCGGAAGAAGCGTCCTACATGGTCGGGCAGGCGATCGTTCCCGATGGCGGCTACACGGTCTTGTGACAGGGCCCGTGCGTCCGGCTGAAGCACCTCCGGCGGAAATTCGCGGATAACGGGTCGCGGATCATCGGCCCGCCATAGTTTGCAGGACAATGGATCCCACACCAGAACGCTCACCGTCTCGATCCGCCCGCGGTTCGTTGTACCGCGATGCCGCAGTGACCCGAGTTTCGTCCGCGGAGCCGCTGGACGAATTGGTGACGCTTCCAACCATCGGTTGGCGCGCTGTTCTGATCGCCCTGGTGCTGATCCTGGTGATCGGTATCGCAGCCTGGATCTGGCTGACGACCAAGGGAGTACCGGCACGCGCGTAGAACGCGCGGTCGAAACGCACCCGCGCTCACGCCAGCTGTCGAGCCGCGAGCCGCGTGAACACGCCGCCTTGTTTCAGCAGGTCATCGAGCCGCCCGCACTCGAGAACGCGACCCGCGTCCACCACGTAGACTCGATCGGCATTCTGAATGGTGCTCAACCTGTGCGCGATGACGATGCGCGTAGCGCGGAGACGGTCGAGGCTCTCCGAGACGATGCGCTGCGTGCGGTTGTCGAGCGCACTCGTCGCCTCGTCGAACAGAATGTTGCGCGGTTTGTGCACGAGCGCCCGCGCGATCAGCAGGCGTTGCCGTTGACCACCCGACAGCGTCGAACCGCCTTCGGACTTGTAGCGGAACGACAGGTTGCGTCCTTCGATCCGGCCCGTCAGGCGCCCCGGGCTCGTGCGCTCCGAGGTGACCTCGGGCGGCTCCATCAGGATGGCGCTGGCGCGCTTCATCAACGGCGCGATTTGTACCATCCCCACCAGCGTGTTGCTCGTCGAAAGCGCCGCGGCGATCATCACGCCCATAGCACTGCTGAAGGCAACGAAGATCGCGGCGTTTCCCTGCGCCTGGGATGCTCGCCGCTCCAGCCGACCCTTCGCGGCGTATTGGCGCGCCCACACCGCGAGCGCACGGTCCTCGGCACCTGACACTCTGAGTTTCGCGACACCCCACACGCGACACCAGGTCGCCCACCGTGAAGCGCTGAAAGAATGGTGCGCGAAGCTGGAGGAGCCGGTCGAAGACGGCGGACTGGATTGCCGTCGCCGACCTGCCTTCGAGCCGCAGCGTGGCGAGCGCGCTGACCACGGCGAACACCTGGGCCGAAAGCGCGGCGACCTCGGCGCTCATCCAAGCAGCAGCAGTGCGAACAGTCCTGGACGCATGGCGCGTAAGGAGTTATGCAGCGCCCGCGCGAGACGGTCGCCACCTTAGCGCAAGCCGTCGGCCCGTCGCCGCACAATCCCGCAGGTACAGATTGATCAGCGTCTGGTAGGGAATCTCCGATTCGCCCGCCAGCTTCTTGAAATAGGCGATCGTGCCCGCGTCGAGGCGGATGGTCACCGGTTTCTTGAGTCGCTTTGCGTAGGGATTCGGCCGGGCTTTGGAGAAATCATATTCTTTACGCATGTCACCACCTAGCGGCGTAGTTGCGCCGTTCTGTTCGGGTTGCTTATCGGGCTGAGATCAACCGGATCACGTCGGCGCGCTCGTCGCTGAACGCGGTCTCCGCCTCGTCGAACGAGACATCTTGCTTGCGCACGTTGGCGGCCGCCTTCGCCGGATCCCATTCAAACCGGAGGTCTGCCATACGTTGAATGTACGTACACTATATGTACACGCAAGTGGCGTTCGCGCGGCAT
>JADGOA010000320.1 GCA_017883215.1 Thermoanaerobaculia bacterium
TGTCGCGTCCACTTCAGAACCCAGCTAATCGATGAGCACGCGCACTTATTCCGCGCGCATTGCCGCACTCGCCCTCTGCGCGATTGCCGCCTGCTCCAAAAAGGATCTCCCGCGGCAGCCACCCGTCCCCGTCAGCGTGACGACGGTGAAGCGCGCCTCTGTTCCGTACATCGTCACCGCCAACGGAGTGGCTGAGCCGATGCAGACCGTGGCGGTTGAATCTCAGGTCAACGGAATCCTCAACCGCGTCACGTTCGCGGAAGGACAGCCGGTCCAGGCCGGCCAGGTGCTGTTCGAGATCGATTCGCGCCCGTACGTCGCGATACTCGACCAGGCGCGTGCTCAGCTCACCCGGGACCAAGCGATGGCGGTGAGCGCGCAGCGCGATGCCGCCCGCTATACCGCGCTGGTCAAGGAAGGTTACGTGACGGGCTCGCAGGCCGATCAGGCAGAAGCGAACGCCGCGTCCGCGGCCGCGACCGTCGTCGCGGATCGCGCCAACGTCCAGAAGGCCGCGCTCGATGTGGCCAACACAACCATCCGCGCGCCGATCTCAGGGCGAACAGGAAGCCTGCTTGTTCGGCAGGGAAATCTTGTCAAGGCGAACAGCGAGCCGCCGCTCGTGGTTATCAACCAGATCCAGCCGATCCTGGTGAGATTCGCGATCGCGCAAAGCCAATTCCCCGACATTCAGAGGTATTATCGAGGCGGGAATGCGCTTCTCGTCCGTGCGACTCCTTCCGAAGGCACAGGTGTAACTCTGTCGGGGACTCTGGCGTTCGTCGACAACAATATAGATTCAACCACTGGAACTGTTCTGCTCAAGGCGAGGTTCGCGAATCCCGAAGGCACGCTTTGGCCAGGTCAGTACACGAATGTCGCGCTGCAGCTTTACATCGATCCCAATGCTCTCACATTGCCGGCTCCAGCAATCCTGACCGGACAACAGGGCACCTACGTTTTTACAGTAGATAGCGCAGGCACGGCGAAGCAGAATCCGGTCCGTGTTGCGCGCACGGTGGACTCCGTGGCGGTCATAGCGAGTGGGTTGAAGGAGGGCGACCGAGTGATAATCAGCGGTCAGTCGCGCCTGGTATCCGGGTCGAAGGTAGCGATCAAAGGAGTGGCCCGATGACGGCACTGTTCATACGTCGGCCGGTTATGACCGTGCTGGTCATGTTGGGGATTCTGTTCTTCGGCGCCTCATCGTACCGCCGTCTGCCGGTCAATGATCTGCCGGCGGTGGATTTCCCGACGATCAGCGTGAACGCGAATCTTTCCGGCGCCAGCCCGGAGACGATGGCGTCTTCTGTCGCCACCCCGTTGGAGAAGCAGTTCTCGACCATCGCCGGCATTGACAACATGACGTCGACGAGCACGCTTGGCAGCACGTCCATCACGATCCAGTTCAGCCTCGACCGTGACATCGACGCGGCTGCCGCTGACGTTCAGGCCGCGATCTCGCGCGTCTTGCGGAGTCTCCCTTTCGGGATTCTGCCGCCGTCGTACCGGAAGGTGAATCCCGCCGATGCACCGATCCTTTACTATGCGCTGACGTCCAGCACACTGCCCCTCTCCCAGTTGGACGAGTACGGCGAGACATTCATGGCCCAGCGGATCTCCATGGTCCCGGGCATCGCCCAGGTGCAGGTATATGGAGGCCAGCAGTACGCGGTTCGGATTCAGCTCGACCCAACCTCTCTCGCCAACCGCGGGATCGGTATCGACGAGGTCGCCTCTGCGATCTCGGCGCAGAACGTCAGCATGCCGACCGGAACGCTGTGGGGAACAAATCGCGCGTCTACGATCGTCGCCAACGGGCAGCTTCGGAATGCGGGAGAGTTCAAGAGGATGGTGGTTGCCTACCGGAACGGCGCGCCGGTCCACCTGCAGGAGCTGGGAGACGTCACCGACGACGTAGAGAATAACAAGGTGGCGAGCTGGTACAACGACGACCGTGCCGTGGTACTTGCCATTCAGCGGCAGCCCGGCACCAACACGGTCGCGGTCGCGCAGGGCGTCAAGACTCTGGTGGAGAGGCTGCGCTCGGAGATTCCCGCGAGCGTCGAGATAGAAACCCTCTACGACCGCTCGGTCCCGATTGAGGAGTCAGTGCGAGACGTCAAGTTGACCCTCATGCTCACGCTGTTCCTCGTCGTGATGGTGATCTTCATTTTTCTCCGCAACGTCTCCGCGACGGTGATCCCCAGCCTCGCGCTCCCGATGTCGCTCGTCGGCACCTTTGCCGTGATGTATCTGTTCGGTTACTCGCTCGACAATCTCTCTCTCATGGCGCTGACACTCGCGGTCGGATTCGTGGTCGACGACGCGATCGTGATGCTCGAGAACATCGTCCGGCACATGGAGATGGGGAAGAGTCCAATGCAAGCCGCTTTCGATGGCTCGGCGGAGGTCGGCTTTACGATTCTCGCCATGACGGCATCGCTCACCGCGGTGTTCATTCCCCTGCTATTCATGGGGGGGATCATCGGCCGGCTCTTCCACGAATTCGCGGTTACGATCGGAACAGCGATCCTCGTCTCCGGCTTCGTATCAGTCACGCTCACGCCGATGCTCTCAAGCCGGTTCCTGCGACCCACTTCTCATCAACATGGCCGGCTATTCAATGCCACGGAGCGTATATACGCGCGTGTTCTCGGCCGCTACGAGTCCAGTCTGGGCTGGGTCATGCAGCACCGCTTCGGTACGCTGATGTTTTCGTTGGCTGTGCTGGTGGGGACGGTAGTCCTGTTCAAGGTGGTGCCCACCGGCTTCATTCCGACCGCGGACACGGGTCAGATCAGCGTGACAACGGAGGCAGCGCAGGGCACGTCATTCCCCGAGATGATAAAACTTCAGCAGCAGGCCGCGGCGATCCTGGCGAAAGACCCGAACATTGCGGGCTTCATGTCTTCGGTGGGCTCGGGTTTCGGGGGAAGTGGAAATCAGGGTCGATTCATGTTGGCGCTCAAGCCCCATGGGGAAAGGGCGAAGGCCAACGACATTGTGGCCGAGTTGCGTCCCAAACTCTCCGGAATTCCCGGAATGAATGTGTACATGCAGATACCTCCGGCGATCCAGATCGGAGGACGGTCGTCCAAGAGCCAGTACCAGTTCACGTTGCAGAGCCCCGACATTGCGGCACTCGACTCCGGGGCAGCGCGCATGGAAGCCCGGATGCGCGGCATTCCGCAGATCCAGGACGTCACCAGCGATCTTCAAATCGCCAACCCGCAGGTGATCGTTCAGATTGACCGGGACCGCGCCGCTTCACTCGGCGTCACCGCCGAACAGATCGAGAGCGCGCTCTACGACGCGTACGGATCGCGGCAGGTGTCGACGATCTTCACGCCGACCAATCAGTACATGGTGATCATGGAGCTCCGCCCCCAGTTTCAGCGGGACATTGCGGCGCTCGGAATGCTCTATATCCGCTCCCAAAAGGGGGGACTGGTTCCCCTCAGCGCGGTCGCGAACATGAGCGAGGACATTGGTCCGCTGGCGATTACTCACTCCGGCCAGCTGCCAGCGGTGACCATCTCGTTCAATACAGCACCGGGTGTCGCTCTCTCGCAGGCGACCGCCGCGGTCGAGGCCGCCGCGGCTACGACGCTGCCTTCGAGGGTTACCACCGCCTTCTCCGGAACGGCGCAGGCCTTTCAGGCGAGCCAGCAGGGACTGCTCGCGCTCCTGGTGCTCGCGATCTTCGTCATCTACATGGTGCTCGGCATCCTCTACGAGAGCTTCATTCACCCCGCGACGATTCTCACCGGCCTTCCCTTCGCGGCGTTCGGCGCGCTGCTGGCGCTTTGGGTGTTCCGGATGGAGCTCGACGTGTATGGATTCGTCGGGCTGATCCTACTCATCGGAATCGTGAAGAAGAACGCAATCATGATGATCGACTTTGCTCTCGCGGCGGAGCGCCGTGAGAACAAGCCGCCGACGGAGGCGATAGTCGAGGCTGCCAGCGTGCGTTTTCGTCCGATCATGATGACGACGATGGCTGCGCTCATGGCGACACTTCCGATCGCCCTTGGCACGGGCTCGGGCGCTGATGCGCGCCGCCCGCTCGGTGTTGTGGTGGTCGGAGGACTGGCGTTCTCGCAGCTCGTGACTCTATACGTGACGCCCGTATTTTATACGTACTTCGATGAGCTGCCGGAGAGAGTGCGAGGCCTGACGAAGAAGACGATCGCGAGAATTCGCGGGCGCCGCCCCTCGCTCGCACCCAGCGAGCCTTAGAGAAATACCCGGGACGAGACTCGAACTCGTAAGGCCATAGGCCGCGGGATTTTGAGTCCCGTGCGTCTACCGATTCCGCCACCCGGGCGCAAATCACAATT
>JADGOA010000321.1 GCA_017883215.1 Thermoanaerobaculia bacterium
GCGATGGCGAGCGATGCCGTGGTCATGGTCGCGGCGACAACGCCAATGCGGTCGGCGGCCACGCCGGTGCAGATGCTCGAGATGCTCATGGTCAATGTGAGCAAGCCGTAGTCGGCGGAAAAGACGCGGCCGCGGATGGCGTCGTCGGTTTCGCGCTGCAGCCCGTATGTCGACACCTGCCACGCCGCACCGCCGCCGAGGTGCGCCACGAAGATCGCCACGAGGCCTGCAACGAGCGAATGCGCCAGGGCGAGACCGGCGTAGCCAACCCCGAAGAGACAGATCGCTGCGGCAATCGAGCGGTATCGATCCTCGTCCGTGCGGATGAACCCGCGGACCATGAACGGGCCGAAGAGCGCACCGAGGCCGCGCGCCGCGAACAGCAGGCCGATGCCGACGGCGCCGGCGCGGAACACTTCCTTTCCGAAGACGCTCAGCATGGCGATGACGCCGGCGCCGATGCTGTAGCCGCCCTTCACGGTCAGCAGCGCCAGCACCCGCGGATGCGCCTTCGCATACGAGAACGTCTGGCGGAACGATTCCAGCAGCGGCGGATACTCGTGATGGGGCGAGCGCTGCTCGGAGAAGCGTGCGCGCATCATCCAGAGAATGCCCGCCGACAAGAGGAAGCTCGCCGCGTCGACCACGAAGGAGAGGTCGCGCCCGAACTTCATCGTCACCAGGCCGCCGATTGCCGCTCCCGCGGCCAGCATCGTTCCCCACGTCGATCCCATCAGCACGGTCGCCGGCCCGAGCTCCTCCGGGGAGACGATGTTGGGAAGGGCCGCCTGTGAGGCCGGCTCGAAATATGCCGACCCGATCGAGATCAGGATCACGCCGAGAAACGCGAACGGCAGCGTCGCCGGCGTGCGGGCGAGCAGCGGCAGCAGGCAGGCCGCCGTCCGGCCAACATCGACGACGATCATGATCTTCCGCCGGTCGATCCTGTCCACGAGGTGCCCGGCCATCGGGGTGAAGAAGAAGATCGGCAGCGACTGGCAGAGCAGCATGAGCGAGGCGAGAGTGGCCGAGTTGGTCAGGGACAGGACGAGGTCCAGCAGCGCCACCGTCAGAAACCAGTCCCCGCCGAGGGAGATCAGGCTTCCGATGTAGAGGAGGCGGAAGTCGCGGTTCCGCGTCAGGAGGCGCCAGTACATGCGGCGGGCATGCTAGCAAACGCCGGATTGCGGGCATCCTGCCCGCCTGTCGGTGGGCTTCCAGCCCGACGACTGACACCAGGACAGATAAAGCAGCGACCGGGCAAGATGCCCGGTCGCAGGCGGGCAGGATGCCCGCAGTCCTGTGCGTCCTGCGTCCGGCCTAACCGCCCTGTTCGTCGAACGGAGTCTCACCACCGGTGGCCACCGCCCGCTCGTACGTCAGGAACGAGAAGGGATAGTCGTTCTTCTCGTCGGCCTCGAAGTCTTCGCGATCGACGAGACGCCATTCGTTGACGTGGTCGAATTCGGGGAAAAACGTGTCGCCGGCGACATCGGCGTGAATCTGCGTGACGTACATCCGGTCGGCCCGATGCAGGGTCTGCCGGAAGATCTCGCCGCCGCCGATGATGAAGATCTCTTCGTCGCCAGACGCCGCGGCCCTGGCAATCGCCTCGTCGATCGAGCGTGCGACGGCCACCCCTTCCGGAGCGAAGTGCGGACTGTTGGTGATGACGACGTTGACGCGCCCGGTCAGCGGTTTGCCGAGCTCCTGGTACGTCTTACGCCCCATCAGCACGTGATGGTCCATGGTGAGCGCCTTGAACCGCTTCAGATCCGCGCTCTGGTGCCATGGAAGCTTGTTGTCGCGTCCGATGACGTGGTTTGCCGCAACGACAGCGATGATCGAGAGCCTCATACCGCAATCGGCGCCTTGATCGCCGGATGGGGATCATAGTTCTCCAGCGTGAAATCGCCGAAGTGAAAATCGAAGATCGACTTCACCGCCGGATTGATCGCCATCGACGGGAGCGGCCGCGGCTCGCGTTGCAGCTGCAATCCGGCCTGCTCGAGATGGTTCACGTACAGATGCGCGTCGCCCAGGGTGTGGATGAAGTCTCCCGGCGCGAGGTCGCAGACCTGCGCCACCATCATGGTCAGCAGCGCAAAGGAGGCGATGTTGAACGGCACGCCCAGGAAGACGTCGGCGCTGCGCTGGTACATCTGACAGGAGAGGCGGCCACCGGCGACGTAGAACTGGAAGAGGGCGTGGCACGGCTGGAGCGCCATCTTCTCGAGGTCGCCGACGTTCCAGGCGCTGACGACAAGCCTGCGGGAATCGGGGGTCCGGCGGATGTCGTCGATGACCTTCGTCATCTGGTCGATGTGCCGTCCATCCGCGGCCGGCCAGGAGCGCCACTGGTAGCCGTAGACCGGGCCCAGCTCGCCGTCCGCGTCTGCCCACTCGTCCCAGATCGTGACGTTGTTCTCGTGCAGGTAGGCGACGTTCGTATCGCCGCGCAGAAACCACAGGAGCTCGTGGATGATCGACCGCAGGTGCAGTTTCTTGGTCGTCAGCAGCGGAAATCCCTTCTGCAGGTCGAAGCGCATCTGATGGCCGAAGACGCTGAGCGTGCCGGTCCCGGTGCGGTCGCCCTTCGACGCGCCATGATCGAGGATGTGGCGAAGGAGGTCGTGGTATTGCTGCATGACGCGATTTTAGACGGAAGGATGGGGCACAGACACTCTTGTCTGTGCCTCGCCGGAAGATGGCACAGACAAGAGTGTCTGTGCCACACGCGCTCCCCTACTCTCTACTCGCTGCCTTATGATTCCCGCGCGAATGCACTTCTCCCACGGCCTCCTCCAGATCGGCGACATCTCAGCAATCGACCTCGTCTCCCGCTTCGGGACGCCGTTGTACGTGTACGACGCGGCGGTGGTCCGCCGGCAGGTGGAGCGCGTACGGCGGGCCTTTTCCGCTCTTCCCCTCCAGCCGTTCTTCGCCATGAAGGCGAACAGCAATCTCGCCATCCTCCGCCTCGTTCACGAACACGGCTTCGGCCTCGACGCCGTCTCTCCGGGCGAGATCTACATCGCCCGATCCGCAGGCTACAGCGGCTCCGAGATCTGGTTCACCTGTTCGAACGTCTCCGACGACGACCTGCTGGCGATCGACGACCCGACCATCATCATCAACGTGAACTCGATGTCGGAGGTGGACCGCATTCTCCGCCTCGAGCTCGCCAATCCAATCGCCCTGCGCGTGAACACCGACATCGGCGCGGGTCACCACGCCGACGTCGTCACGGCGGGGGGCGGGGTGAAGTTCGGCATCGACCTCGCCGAAATCGAAGCGGCGCGGAATGTCGTGGAAGACTCCGGTCGGCGCATCGTCGGACTCCATGCCCACATCGGCTCCGGCGTCGATCAGGTGGCGCCGCTCGCCGAGTCGGCCCGACGCCTGGTCGAGATCTCCCCCACCTTCCCGAACCTCCGCTTCCTGAATTTCGGCGGCGGTCTGGCCGTCCCCTACCGCCCGGGCGATGCGGAGTTCCCCATCGACGAATACGGCGCCCAGCTCGCCGCCATCGCCGCGAAGACCCTGCGCGATCGCGGCCTGACGGCCATCCTCGAGCCCGGCCGCTACGTGGTCGCCGAGTCCGGGGTGCTCCTCAGCCGGGTCACGGCGAAGCGGGTCAGCGGCGGGCTGACGTGGCTCGGTGTCGACACCGGATTCAACCACCTCGTGCGCCCGTCGAAGTACGGCGCGTACCACCACATCGTCAACGCCTCGCGCGGAACCGACAAGTCGCTTCGCGATCACTTCGACTCAGCCTCCGCGACCGAAGAGGTGATCGTCGCCGGCAACCTCTGCGAGTCCGGCGACGTCTTCACCCGCAACTCGGAGGGCGTTCTCATCCCGCGGGCCATCGACCGGACCAGGGTCGACGACATCGTCGCGTTCTGCGACGCCGGCGCATACGGCTTTTCCATGGGCTCTCATTACAACGCCCGGCTGCTCCCGGCGGAAGTTCTCGTCGACAACGGCGAGGCGCGTCTGGTCCGGCATCGACAATCGTACCGAGATCTCGTCCGGGGGATGGAGTGATGCGAAAAAATCGCAAGCGATGTTTCTCTACAGCTGCGGCCATGCTCGTCGCCGCGCTGTTCGCCACGCGCTGTGCCACCACACGATCTCCCGCCCCCATGCCCCTGGACCTCAAGATCATCAATGCCCGCATCGTCGACGGGACCGGCGCGCCGTGGTATCGCGGCGACATCGGCGTTCGTGCCGACACCATCGTCGACATCGGCGACCTCTCCAATCTCAACGCGCGGACCACGATCGACGCGAAGGATCAGATCGTCTCTCCCGGCTTCGTCGATCTCCTCGGTCAGTC
>JADGOA010000322.1 GCA_017883215.1 Thermoanaerobaculia bacterium
AGCATCGCCGCGGTCGGTTTCGGCCTGACGGCATACGGGATCGGCGCCGAGCGCGGCTGGGTGACGCGCGAAGCCGCGGCTGATCGCACTCTGAAGACACTGCAGTTCTTTCTTCTGGCGCGGACCGGTCCTGAAGCGGCGGGAAAGACAGGCTACAAAGGCGTCTACTACCACTTCCTCGACATGAAGACGGGAGCCCGGTACAAGGACGTCGAGCTGTCGACGATCGACACGACGCTTCTTCTGGCCGGTGTTCTTTTTTCGGAGTCGTATTTCGACCGCGATAACCCGACGGAGCAGTCGATCCGGCAGGCCGCCGAAGAGCTCTACCAGCGCGCCGACTGGACGTTCTTCGTCGCGCGGCCACCGCTCGTCAGCATGGGCTGGACGCCCGAGAAGGGCCTTCACACCTATGACTGGCACGGCTACGACGAGGGGATGATTCTCTACATCCTCGCCCTCGGCTCTCCCACCCATCCGATCGATCCGGCGGCATGGAACGCGTGGACCGCGACGTACAAGTGGGAGTCGTGGTACGGCCAGGAGTACGTCACATTCCCGCCGCTGTTCGGGCATCAGTTCTCGGAGACCTGGGTCGATTTCCACGGCATTCAGGACGACTTCATGCGTGCACACGGGATCGACTATTTCGAGAACTCGCGGCGGGCCGTCTATGCGCAGCGCGCCTACGCCATTGCGAATCCCGGAGGCTGGCGCGGTTACGGCGAGAACATGTGGGGACTGAGCGCTTGCGACGGCCCGCTGGATGGCACACTCACGATCGACGGCCGGCCGCGGAAGTTCATGACATACGCCGCGCGCGGCACCTCGCCCGGATGGACGAATGACGACGGCACCATTACACCGATGGCGGCGACGGCTTCGATCGCGTTTGCGCCGGAGATCGTCCGCCCGGCCATTGCCGAGATGCGCAGCCGCTTCGGCGATCATCTTTACCAGCAGTACGGCTTTCTCGACTCGTTCAACGAGACGATCGACTTCGCCGCGCCCGTGAGAACGGGCAGCGTCGTTCCCGGAGTGGGCTGGTTCGACACCGACTACCTCGGCATCGATCAGGGCCCGATCGTCTGCATGCTCGAAAACTACCGGAGCGGGCTGGTGTGGAACACGATGCGGAAGAATCCGCACATCGTGCAGGGGCTGAAACGCGCGGGATTCACGGGAGGGTGGTTAGAGCAGCACGCAGTGAACACTCCGCGCGGGATGAGCCGCCCTTCATCCGGGGTTCCGCTACCTTCTCCCGGTCTTGCGTGGAGGCCGGCCGCGGCCAACAGCCGACCTGCAGTCAATCAAGCTGGTGCGTTTTGACGATCGATCCGGAAGGGTTCCGCAGGAAGGGGAAGACGCCGACGTGGACGCGCGACTACTTCGCGGCGATGCTCGTCGCGCTTCTTCTGTCCGGCTGCGCAAACCGCAACGACACCCGCGAGCGCATCGAGCTCTGGGGCCGCGGCCGCGAGGGCGAAGTCGTCGCCGACATGGTCCCGGAATTCGAGCGCCAGAATCCCGGCATCAAGGTCGTCGTGCAGCAGATCCCCTGGACGGCGGCGCACGAAAAGCTGCTGACCGCATACGTGGGAGAGTCGGTGCCCGACGTCGCGCAGATGGGGAACACCTGGATCCCGGAGATGGTCGCGATCGGCGCCCTGGAGGACCTGACGCCGCTGGTCGGGAAGTCGCTCGGCATCGATCAGCGCGACTACTTCGCCGGCATCTGGGCGACCAACGTCGTCAACGGCTCACTGTACGGCATTCCCTGGTACGTCGACACGCGCGTGGTCTTCTACCGCACGGACGTCCTCGCCAGCGTCGGCTACAAGACTCCGCCGCGGACGTGGGATGAATGGATGGACGCCATGGCGCGCATCGTTCAACAGCGGAAGGCGCGCTACGCGATTCTGCTTCCGACAAACGAGTGGCCGCCGATCGTGCAGCTGGCGCTGACGAACGGCTCGACGCTGCTGGACGCGCAAGGCACGCACGGAGCCTTCGAACAGCCGCCCTTCGCCGAGGCGTTTCACTTGTACCTGGAGATGTTCCGGCGGCGATTCGCGCCGGTGGTCAGCAACACGCAGGTAGCGAATCTCTACGACCAGTTCGCCCAGGGCGACTTCGCGATGTACATCAGCGGACCGTGGGACGTCGGCGAGTTCCGGCGCCGCCTTCCTCCGGCGATGAATGGCAAGTGGCTGACGATGCCGCTTCCGGCGCGCGACGCGCAGCACGGGCCGACAGGAGTCTCGATGGCCGGCGGTTCCAGCCTCGTGCTCTTCAACGCCTCCAGGCACAAGGTGGCAGCGATGAAGCTCATCGAGTACCTCTCCCAGCCGAAGCAGCAGATCCGGTTCCACGAGCTCACCGGCGATCTTCCGGCGAGGCGTTCGGCATGGCACTCGCCGGCGCTGGCGAACGATCCCTACTTCCCGGCATTCCGCGAGCAGCTCGAACGCGTGGCGCCGCTACCGCAGGTGCCGGAGTGGGAGGAGATCGCCACGACCATCTACGAGCACGGCGAGGCGGCAGTGCGCGGTAAGTTCACCGAAGCGGCCGCGCTTGCCGATCTGGACCGCACCACCGATCGTATCCTCGAGAAGCGCCGCTGGGTTCTGGCGCACCGCCAATGAGAACAGAAACGCGTGCTGCAGTCCTCTTCCTGACGCCGGCCCTGGCGCTGATCGCGGTCTTTTTCTTCGTCCCGGTCATCGCCGGATTCGCTCTGAGCGTCACGGACTTCGACATCTATGCCCTCGGCAAGTACAGCAACGTCCGTTTCATCGGCCTGCACAATTACGGCGACCTGCTGCACAACCGGACGTTCTGGACGGCCCTCCTCAATACGCTTTACTTCGCGGTCGTGGGTGGGCCGCTGACGGTGGCGGTCTCGCTGGGCGCGGCACTCCTGGTGAACGCGAAGCTGGCGCGGTTCAAGCCGGTGTTTCGCACCGTCTACTTCGCGCCCGTGGTGACGACGCTGGTGGCCGTGGCCGTGGTGTGGCGCTACCTCTACCACCCGCGTTTCGGGATGATTAATCTGGCACTGCAGAAGCTCGGCTTCGCCGGTCCGGACTGGCTGGGTGACCCGAAGTACGCCATGCCGGCGATCATCCTCCTCGCCGTCTGGAAGAACTTCGGTTACAACATGATCATCTTCATCGCCGGCCTGCAGGCGGTGCCCGAGGATCTGTACGAGGCGGCGCGAATCGACGGGGCCGGAACGTGGGGGCAATTCCGCCACGTGACGCTGCCGATGCTGGGGCCGACGTTCCTCTTCGTCGGGGTCGTCACCGCGATCGGGTACCTGCAGCTGTTCGCCGAACCCTACGTGATGACCCGGGGCGGCCCGCTCGACAAGACGCTCTCCGCGGTGATGCTGATGTACCAGCAGGGCTTCCGCTGGTGGAGGATGGGCTACGCCGCCGCGATCGCGATGATGCTGTTCATCGTCATCGCCATCGCCACCGCAATACAGATGAAGCTTCAGGAGAAGCGATGAACCGCGCCTTCGAGAAAGTCGCTCTTCACGTGGCACTGCTCGCGGGGGCGTTCCTGACGCTGTTCCCGCTCTTCTGGATGATCTCGGCCTCGTTCATGAGAGCCGGCGAGGCCACGACGTTTCCTCCGCACCTGGTGCCGCAGGCGGCCACGCTCGACGAGTACCGGCAGCTGTTCACGCGGCTCAACATCGGGCGTGCGTTCTTCAGCAGCACGGTCGTCTCCGTCAGCGTGACGATTCTTTCTCTCCTCTTCAACTCGATGGCCGGCTACGCGTTTGCGAAGCTGCGGTTCGGCGGCCGCGAGCGTCTCTTCGGGCTGCTGCTCTCCGCCCTCGTCATTCCGGCGCAGGTGGGCATGCTGCCGCTCTTCCTGATCCTCAAAGAGATGCACCTGGTGAACACGTACTGGGGAGTGATCATCCCGTCGCTGGCGAGCGTGTTCGGGATTTTCCTGATCCGGCAGTTCATGCTCTCGATCCCGACGGAACTGCTCGAAGCGGCGCGCATCGACGGCGCAGGCGAGTTGCGCATCTACTGGTCGATCGTCATGCCGCTGGCGCGACCGATCCTGGCGACGCTGGCGATCTTCACGTTCATGAGCACATGGAACGACTTCATGTGGCCGCTGATCGTCCTCACCGACCAGTCGCGCTACACGCTTCCGGTGTCGATCGCCAGCCTCGTGGGCGAGCACGCCCAGGACGTCGAGCTGATGATGGCCGGCTCGGTCGTGACGGTCCTCCCGGTGCTCGTGCTGTTCCTCGTGCTGCAGCGGTACTACATCGCCGGGCTGATGGTTGGGAGCGTGAAGGGATGATGCTGGGGG
>JADGOA010000323.1 GCA_017883215.1 Thermoanaerobaculia bacterium
ACCGACGCCACGCTGGCCTATCAGGGATTCGGGCGCCTGTTGAATCTCGATCAGCTCCGGATGCTCAACGACTGGGCGACGGACATGCTGCACCCTCACCTGACCTTGCTGTTCGATCTGCCGGAAGAGCTGGGGTTGACGCGCGCCCGCCGCCGCAACGCCAGCGCCACGGCCGACGAGGGGCGGTTCGAGGCGGAGGATCTGCGATTCCACCGGCGCGTCCGTGAAGGGTATCTGGCGCTGGCGACGGCGGAGCCCGACCGCTTCGTCGTCATCGACGCGCATGGATCGGTCGAGGAAGTGTTCGAACGGATGATGAGCGCTCTGGTTTCGCGCGCGCCGCAACTCGCCGCATGATCTCCGCCGCCTCCCTTCTGCTCGACACGGCGCGCCGCGGCGAGCTGCATCACGCCATCATCGTGCACGGCCCCACTCCGGACCTGCTCCGCCAGCTCGCCGTCCGCATTGCCAAGACGCTGAATTGCCTCAACGGCACGACCGGCGACGACTGCACTGCGTGCACGAGGATCGAGCGGCGCATTCATCCGGACGTGCACTTCATCGAAGTGGCCGGCGAACGGAAGCTCATATCGATCGAGCAGATTCGCGATCTCGTCGGCGGCTCTGCGCTCCGGCCGTACGAAGGGCGGACGAAGGTATTCATCATCGATCCCGCGGACGCGCTGAGCGCCGGAGGGTCGAACGCGCTGCTCAAGACGCTCGAGGAGCCGACGCGCGACACCACCTTCGTGCTCATCACGCGTTCGCCCGATCTCCTCCTACCGACCATTCGCTCCCGATCGCAGTCGATCTACGTCGGCAGCGACGCGCCGCGCGACCTCGCTCTACCGCTCCAGGTCACCCGGCGCCAACAGATCGCGTCATTCACCACCGAAGACGAGCGCGAAACCCTGGCCGATCGCATCGTCGACGCCCTTCATCGGTACGCCACGCGCGGCGACAGCGCGGCCCTGCTCTCTCTGGCCGCGATCGTCTCGGCCTCGGACGACCCCAAGGACGCCATGGCGTTGACCGCTGCTGTCTTCTGCGATGCGGTCGCACTCCGTGACGATCAGGCCGTCGACGGCAAGCAGCTCGCCGAGATCCGGGAAGCGATTCCGCGCGAGCGGCTCCTCGGTGCGGCCGACACCCTGCTGGCCGCTATCCGCGCCCTCAACGTCAATGCCGACGTCAGGCTCGTCGTCGAGCAGGCGCTGGCGGTGATTGTGACGGGATAGATGACTGGGTCGCCGGTCACCGGGTCACGACCCGCAACCGCCGCCACCCTCGCTCCCCGCGACCTCGTGACCTCGCGACCCGCTTCACCCCAAATTGTTGGTTCGCGCGAACAAAAAAAAGAACCCCGCCTGGCGGCGGGGTTCGGTGAACCTACTGGATGGGGCGGGTGCGAGTGCTCAATCTGAGGAATTGGGATCGGTAAGATTCATAGCAGAGTTTCAGAAGCGGTTGAATCGAGGCAGGCTGGTACAACTGAAAGCGGCTCGCGCCTGCCCATCCAGTAAACCTTTGATCATCGTTGAAGGCATTATCGCACAGATTGTGAAAAATTTCTCAATGTAACAGCAATGTGACAAGTGACTGTTCTATCAAAGAGATACGACGACTTTCGGAAACCAGAAAAGTATAAGACAAAACGGTTGTTCGGTAAAGACCGATACGGGATCGGACGCAGAAAATCGTGACAAACCAAGGGACAAGCGAATCCTGACTTGTGGGGGGCTGACGTACGAGTGTTCGCCGTCACGCGTGCGCGTGACCTGCTCCCTCAGCGCGCGCCCGGATCAACCAGCGAGGCGTTCGGAGTGAGCGCCTTGTCGAGTGCGATGTGACCGGCGAGCGTCTCCACCGGCGCGTCGTTGATCAGGATGCGCACCCGCTTGGCCTCGGCGAAATTCGCGGTCAGCGTCTGCACGACCGAGTAGACCGCCATCAGCTCCTCGTGGCCTCCGGTCGCCCATCCCTGCGTCAGCGTCGCGCCGCCGAGGTCCACCAGCGCGGTGCCGTCCGGAAGAAGGAACGCGCCGCGAACCACCGTGTCGGCGGGAAAGAGGCGGGGGACCGTGGGATTGGACGGACCCTTGATCAGCTCGCGCGCCACCGCGGACACTGCGCCGGCGGGATTCTGCGGCAGCTGCACGTTTCGCGTTTCGGGGACGAGCATCAGGTCGGGCGACTCGTAGTAGAGGCGGACGACGCGCAGCGTCACCTGATTCGCGGCGTTGAGGTTGGGCGCGCCGCCCTTCTTCGACTTACAGCCGCCGCCGAGGATGACGAACAGCGCGAGAGCGAGGAAGGCGGCGCGCTTCACTAATGCCCCGTTCTCGTCGCAGCGGCCGGCGCGGCGGGAGTCGCCTGGGCCGGAACCGGTTTCGGCGCTGCGGGTTGGATCACGCCGATGCGCGTCTCGTAGTCCGTCTTGTAACGGACCACCGCTCGCGTCAGTGCCTCGATCATCGCCGACATGAACTTCTCGTCTTTGAGCTTCGCCTCTTCGTCGGGATTCGAGATGAAGGCCACCTCGACGAGCGCCGCCGGCATGGTCGCACCGATGAGAACCTTGAACGGCGCCTGCTTCACGCCCCGCCCCTGAACGCCTGCGACGGCATTCATCTCCTGCTGGATGTCCGAGGCGAAGCGGCTCGATTCCTGGAGGTACTCCTGCTGGGCGAGGTCCCAGAGAATCAGTTTGAGATCGGCGGAACTCGCGGTCGCGGCCTCCCGCCCGCTCGCTTTCGTCTGTCCGTTCTCGACCTCAGCTGCTCTTTTCGCCAGCTCGTCCGAGGCGTCGGCGGAGAGGAAGTAGGTCTCCGATCCCCGGGCCCCCTTCACGACGGCGGCATTCATGTGAACGGAGAGAAAAAGATCGGCGTGGTATTGATTGGCGAGCGCGGTCCGCTGGTCGAGCGAGACCACGCCATCTTCGTCGCGGGTCAGGACGACGCGTGCTCCCGTTTTCGCGGCCAGTTCCGCCGAGAGTTTCCGGCAGAGCTCGAGCGTCGCGTCTTTCTCCATCGTGCCGGCCGGGCCTGTGGCGCCGACGTCTTTGCCGCCGTGCCCGGGGTCGATCACGATCGTGCGAATGCCCGGCCTTTCGGCCGGCTTCGCCGACGAAGGCGTGACGACGCCGGGTGAAGGAGCCCCCGCCCCCTTCCTGAGGTCGAGAACGATGCGGAAGGGGTTGTCGAGCTTGTACGCGTCGCCGGCGACGTCGGGGGCCTTCAACTGAATGTGAATCTCATTGCCGGCGAACGAAGCCTTCGCGACATTCGGATCGTCGTACGACTGCTCGGCGAATGGGGCATGGATCGGCGTCTTGAATTGGATCGTGTAAGCGGAAGGCTCCTTCACGATGGTGTACTCGATCGGCGCGGTGAGCGTCACCACGACCTTCGAGATCCCCTGCACGTTTGCCAGAGAGAGCTGTGCGCCGGTCAGATTGTGCGGCTGCGGCATCAGCTGCATCACGTGCGTATTGGGGTCCCATCGCACCTGGAGGTCGCCCGCACGGCTCAGGAAACCGTCGAAGAATTGCTGGGCGGCGTACGGCCTGCCGTCCACCGTCACCGGCGGCACCGGCATCTCGATCAGATCGTCGCGCACGACCGCGAATCGGCTGTCCGGCCCGAACGCGGCGACGACGTTGTTGAGCGCGATGCTGAAACCCGTGCTGTCTGGTGTGACGGTGCCGCCCAATGAGGTGATGACATCGACGACCGAAAAGAGCGTCTGCCCTTTCGCCTGAATGAGAGCGAGAGGGCGGTCGCCTGCGGGAAGCCGCAGCGTCGCCTGCGCGACCGACTGCGCCAACACGATGGACGTCACGACGAGCAGAGCGATGATGGAGACAACCAGGAATCGTTTCATGGCGGGTTCGAGAGCCTGTGCATTATCGCAGAACGGAAAACAGAAGGCAGAACGCGGACGGCTGCGCGATGGTGCGGCTCGACTGTTACATTCGACAGAAGCCATCCACGAATGGCTCGGAATCGCGTGGTACGCTTTTCGTGATGCGTTCGACGATCCTGATTCTGCTGTCGGCAGCCCTGATCGCCTGCAGCGGTGAAAAGCAGCCGCCGGGCTATCAGAAGCTGAGCAAGGAGCCGATTTCCGTGCGCGGCTGGATCGCCGACGTCGAGGCGAATTCCGCCAACACCAGGTTCCGGACCGCTGAGACGGAAGCGGCGCGCCGGACGGAGCTTTTTCAGGCTGCGAACGTCTGGGTCGACAACGCTCCCTACGTCTCGGGAGCGATCGCAGAGAACGGCGCGTTCGTGCTGCTCGACCTGCCGCCGGGA
>JADGOA010000043.1 GCA_017883215.1 Thermoanaerobaculia bacterium
CTGCGCAAGGGAGTCATCCCGATCTACGAGCCGGGCCTCGACAAACTGGTCAGCAAGAACGTCAGCGAGGGGAGGCTGCGCTTCACGACCGACCTTTCCCAGGCCATCGGCGAAGCCCGGGCGATCTTCATCGCTGTCGGCACCCCGCCCAAGGCCGACGGCTCGGCCGATCTGCGCTACGTCGAAGACGTCGCCCGCACCATCGCCAAGCACATGAACGGGCCGAAGCTGATCATCACGAAGTCGACGGTGCCGATCGGTACGGGCCGGGTGATCGAGAAGATCATCGAGAGCTCCGGCACGAACCACAAAGCTTCCGTGGCCTCGAATCCGGAGTTCCTTCGCGAAGGGTCAGCCATCGAAGATTTCATGAAGCCGGATCGCGTGGTCATCGGCGCCTCTGACCAGGAGACGATCGATCTGATGAAGGAGATCTACGCCCCGCTGCACTCGCTGGAGATCCCGTTCGTCGTGACCAACGTCGAGTCGGCGGAGCTGATCAAATACGCTTCGAACGGTTTTCTGGCCACGAAGATCACATTCATCAACGAGATCGCCATCATCTGCGAGAAGGTCGGCGGAAACGTGCAGGACGTCGCCCTCGGCATGGGCCTCGACTCGCGCATCGGACCGAAGTTCCTGCAGGCCGGCCCCGGATTCGGCGGCAGCTGTTTCCCGAAGGACACCTCCGCCATGGCCGACATTGCCCGCAAGTACGGCTACGAGTTCCAGATCATCGAGTCGGTCCTGCGCGTCAACGAAGACGTGAAGCAGCGCATGGCCGGGAAGATCATCGACGCGGCGGGGGGCGATGTCAGCGGTAAGACGATTGCTTTCCTCGGACTGGCCTTCAAGCCCGACACCGACGACATGCGCGACTCGCCGACCATCCCGATCATCAAGGGGCTGCAGAAGCGCGGCGCCACCATTCGCGCCTTCGACCCTCAGGCGATGGAGAACTGCAGGAGCATCTTCGAGAACGTGACGTACTGCGAAGACGCTTACGCCACCGCCCAGGGCGCCGATGTGCTCGTGATCGCGACGGAGTGGAACCTGTTTCGCGCGCTGAAGCTCGACCGGATACGCAAAGCCATGAAATCGCCGGTCGTCGTCGACCTGCGCAATGTCTACGACGCCGGCCGTATGAAGTCAGAGGGCTTCCGCTACTCGTCAGTCGGCCGCGCCGGCGACATGCGAAGGGAGAGTCAATAGATGGGTCGTGCTCTGATCACCGGCGGAGCCGGGTTCCTCGGATCGCATCTGTGCGATCTGTTTCTCTCCCGCGGTCATGAAGTCATCTGCATGGACAACTTCATCACCGGTTCGCCGGATAACATCAAGCATCTGTTCGGCCGCGACGGCTTCACCTTCGTCAAACACGACGTCACGAACTACGTCTACGTCGAAGGGGCGGTCGACTTCGTCCTGCACTTTGCTTCACCGGCCAGCCCCATCGACTACCTGGAAAAGCCGATCCAGACGCTCAAGGTCGGCTCCCTCGGCACACACAAAACCCTCGGTCTGGCCAAGGACAAGGGGGCGCGGTATCTGATCGCCTCGACCTCCGAGGTTTACGGCGATCCCTTGATCCACCCGCAGAAAGAGGACTACTGGGGAAACGTGAATCCGGTCGGTCCGCGCGGCGTCTACGACGAGGCCAAGCGGTTCGCCGAAGCCATGACGATGGCCTATCACCGCTTCCATGGCGTCGACACGCGCATCGTGCGGATCTTCAACACGTACGGCGAGCGGATGCGCGTCAACGATGGGCGTGTGGTCCCGGCGTTCATCTCGCAGGCGCTGCGCAACGAGCCAATGACCGTGTTCGGTGACGGCTCGCAGACCCGGTCGTTCTGCTACTTCTCCGACCTGATCGAAGGCATCTACCGTCTGCTCATGTCCGACGAGGTCAACCCCACGAACATCGGGAATCCGAGCGAGATGACGGTGCTGCAGTTCGCCGAGCGCATCAGGGCGCTGGTGGGAACGACCGCACCGATCGAGTTCCTTCCCCTCCCCGAAGACGATCCGAAGATCCGCCGGCCGGACATCACCAAAGCGCGCAAGCTCCTCGACTGGGAGCCGCGCGTCCCGCTCGACGAGGGTCTGAAGCGAACCATCGACTACTTCCGGACCGTGGTGAAGTAGGAAGGAGACCACGCTCGCGAGAGCGTGCTGCGCGTCAGCAGAACGAGCCCGTCAACTGCGGTCCGCGGTCTGCGGTCCGCCTCTACCGCACGATCGTCTCTTCGCGACGCGGCCCGGTAGAGACGATCGTGACTTTCGCCTCGATCTCGTCTTCGACGAAGCGGATGTAGTCTTTCGCGGCCTGCGGCAGAGCGTCATACGACGTCGTCCCCTCCGTCGACTGCGCCCATCCCTTCAGCGTGCGGTACTCCGGCTTGTAGTCGCCGTGCGCGACCGCGAAGGACGGGAAGGTCTTCCACACCTTGCCGCGGACGTTGTAGCCGGTGCAGACCGGGATCTCCGCGATTTCGTCGAGCACGTCGAGTTTTGTGAGAGCGATCTCGTCGATGCCGTTGAGCATCACTGACGTGCGGAGCACAGGGAGATCGAGCCATCCGGTGCGGCGGGGGCGTCCGGTGACGGTGCCGAACTCGTTGCCGCGGCGGCGCAGATGCTCCCCTTCCTCGCCGAGCAGCTCGGTCGGGAAGGCGCCGCTGCCGACGCGCGTGGTGTAGGCCTTGGCGACGCCGATGACGCGGTTGATGTGCTTGGGAGCGACGCCCAGGCCGGTGCAGATGCCACCCACAACGGTGTTCGAAGAGGTGACGAACGGATACGTGCCGTGGTCGATGTCCAGCATCGTCCCCTGTGCGCCTTCGAACATTACGCTCTTGCGGCTGCGGATCTGCTCGTTGATCCAGAGGGTCCCGTTCGTGATCCGGTCAGCGAGCACTTCGCCATAACGGATGTACGCCTCGTAGAGCTTCTCGGGATCGAACGTCTCGCAGCCGTAGACGGTCTGCAGGAGGGGGTTCTTTTCCGAGCAGGCGAACTCGATGCGTGTCCGAAGAACGTCGGGATCGAGCAGGTCGGCCACGCGGATGCCGAAGCGTCCGACCTTCGTCTCGTACGCCGGGCCGATGCCGCGCCCGGTCGTGCCGATCTTCCCGCCGCCGGCGGCGGCTTCCCGGGCCAGGTCGAGAGCCTTGTGGTAGGGGAGGATGCAGTGTGCCGAGTCGCTGATCTTGAGGTTGCCGTCGATGGAAACGCCGAGGGCCCGCAGCTTCTCGATCTCGTCGAGGAGCGCCTCCGGATCGATGACCATTCCGTTGCCGAGGAGGCAGAGCTTCCCGGGGTGGAGAATGCCGGAGGGGATCAGCCGCAGCGCGAAATGCTGATCTGCGAATTTGACGGTGTGGCCGGCGTTGTGGCCACCCTGAAACCGGGCGACGACATCGAACCGCTCGCACAGCAGATCGACGATTTTCCCTTTTCCTTCATCGCCCCATTGGGAGCCGATAACAGCTACGTTTGGCATGCGGCGCGGAGACTAGCACAGCGACAAGGCACCGAACAGCGAGCGGCAAGCTGAAGTACGATGACGAGTGACGAGTACCCGTTGCCCATCCACCTACTCGCTGCTCGCCGAATTGATATGCTCCGCCCGCGGCTCGAGCGCTCTGACGCTTGCCGCAATCCCTTCTGGAGGAGCACACCGATGACGCTGCTCACCACCCTTTCGACGGAGCTCGATCAGATGGCCCAGGCCGGCACTCTGAAGCGTGAACTGCCGCTGCGGACCCCGCAGGGAGCGGTCGTCGAAGTCGAGGGCAAAGGCGAAGTCATCATGCTGACTTCGAACAACTATCTCGGACTCGCCAACCACCCCGCCATCGTCGCCGCCGCGGAAAAAGCGGAAGGCGATTACGGGTACGGCCTCGCTTCCGTCCGCTTCATCTGCGGGACGCAGACCATTCACCGGATTCTCGAGAAGAGGATCTCCGAGTTTTTCGGGATGGAAGAAACGATTCTCTACGGCTCCTGCTGGAACGCCAACGAGGGGCTCTTCCAGACCATCCTCACCGACGAGGACGCGATCATCTCCGACGAGCTGAATCACGCTTCGATCATCGACGGCATCCGCCTGGCGAAATGTCGGAAGGAGCGGTACAAGAACCGTGACGTTGCCGACCTTCGCCGCGCGCTCGACGCGACGCGGGACGCGCGCAATCGCCTCATCATGACGGACGGCGTCTTCTCGATGGAAGGCTCGCTCGCCCCGCTGCCGGAGATGGTCCAGCTGGCAAGAGAACACGGTGCCTTCCTCGTCGTCGACGACTCTCACGGAACCGGAGTCCTCGGCAAGACGGGACGCGGGACCGCTGAAGAGCTCGGCGTCTTCGGGAAGATCGACGCCTACACCTCCACTCTCGGCAAGGCGCTCGGCGGCTCGCACGGCGGCTTCACGACCGGACCGAAGGTGCTCATCGATTACCTGCGGCAGAAGTCGCGGCCGTACCTTTTCTCGAATACCCTCCCGCCCGCCGTCGTCATGGGGTCGATCGCCGCACTCGACCTGCTCGAGAAGGACACGAGCTTCGTCGATCGCCTGCGCCGGAACACGATGCACTTCCGCCGCGGTCTGACCGAGCGCGGCGTCCGCATCCGGGAGGGGATCACGCCGATCGTGCCGATCCTCATCGGCGACACAGCGAAAGCGATTGCGATCTCGGCCGAGCTTCTCGACCACGGCATCTTCGTATCGGGCTTCGGTTTTCCGGTCGTGCCGCAGGGGCAGGCGCGGCTCCGCTGCCAGATCAGCGCTGCGCACACGACCGAGCAACTCGATCGGGCCATCACCGCGATCGTCGAAGTCGGCCAGAAGTACGGGGTGGTGGCGGGGTGAATACTGGTTGCGAGTTGCGAGGTTGCGAGGTGGCAAGCACATCTGTCGGGTCACCCGCCTCGTGACCTCGCAACCTCGTAACCTCGTGACCGTCTAGTATGGCACCGACCGAGCAGTACGTTTCACCGTGTGAGGACCAGATTGCAGCGAACAATCAACGGTGTTGAGCGGGTGGCGACGGTCCAGCTGCGCGACGGCATCGAGTCGTTTCTTCGGTTTAGCAAGGGACGGCTCTGGCGCGAGGCGTCGCAGCGGGAGCGTCTGCAAGCGCTCTCGGTGGCGGTACGCCGTCCTGCGCTCGACGCCATGCGCGAGAGCGAGCGCCGCTATCGCGAGCAGGACGCCAAACGGCTCTACTACCTCTCCATGGAGTTCCTGATGGGCCGGGCTCTCGGGAACAACCTGATGAACCTCGGCATCTACGACGACGCGCGGTCCGTCATTGCCGAGCTCGGCGTGGATTTCGACGAGTTGCAGAATCTCGAGCCGGATGCCGCCCTCGGCAACGGCGGCCTGGGCCGTCTGGCGGCCTGTTTTCTCGACTCCCTCGCCACACTCGACTACCCCGGCTTCGGCTGCGGCATCAACTACGAGTTCGGCCTCTTCCGCCAGACGTTCGTCAACGGCTTCCAGCACGAGAAGCCGGATCACTGGCTGGAAGGGGGATCGCCGTGGCTGATCGAGCGCATCGACGAGGCGGTCATCGTGCCGGTGTACGGGACGATCGCGCATGCAAACGACAAGAGCGGTGCATACGCGCCCGAGTGGGTCGACTACAAGGTGATCATCGGCGTGCCGCACGACATGCCGATCGTCGGATACGGAGGCAAGACGGTGAACGTCCTGCGACTCTATTCGGCGCGCTCATCGGATGAATTCGACATCGGCATCTTCAACGCCGGCGACTACATCCGGGCCGTGCAGCACAAGATCAGCACGGAGGCGATCTCCAAGATCCTCTATCCCTCTGATCAGGTGCAGTCGGGGCGGGAGCTGCGATTGCTGCAGGAGTACTTCCTGGTCTCCTGTGCGGTCCGCGACATCATCAACCGGTACAAGGAGACGCACGAGTCGTTCGACGATTTCGCGAAGAAGGTCGCGATCCAGATGAACGACACCCACCCCTCGCTGATGGTGCCGGAGCTGATGCGCATTCTGGTCGACGAGGAGCACCTGGCCTGGGAGCACGCCTGGAGCATCACCGTGGACACGCTCGGTTACACGAACCACACGCTGCTGCCGGAAGCGCTGGAGAAATATCCACGAGAGCTGATCGAGCGCGTGCTGCCGCGGCACCTGCAGATCGTCCGGGAGATCGACCGGCGGCTGGTGGCGGAAGTCGAGCACCGATTCCCCGGCGACGCCGGGATGATTCAGCGCGTCTCCGTGCTGGCGGATCACCAGCTGCACATGTCGAATCTGGCCATCGTCGGCAGTCACTCCGTGAACGGCGTCGCGGTGCTGCATTCGGAGCTGGTCAAGGAGACGCTGGCGCCCGACTTTTTCAAGCTCTATCCGGAGCGGTTCAACAACAAGACGAACGGCGTGACGCCCCGGCGCTGGCTTCTGTACTCGAACCGGCCGCTGGCGGGGCTGATCTCGAACGCCATCGGCGACGAGTGGATCCGCAACCTCGACGAACTGCGGCAACTCGAGCACTTCGTGAACGACTCGGCGCTGCTCGAGCGGCTCGATGGCGTGAAGCGCCGGAACAAGGTCGCGCTGGCGCGCGTGACGCGGCAGCTGACAGGTGTCGTGATCGATCCGCTGACGATGTTCGACGTTCAGGTCAAGCGGCTGCACGAGTACAAGCGACAGCTGCTGAACGCGCTGCACATCGTCGACCGCTACTGGCGCATCGTGGAAGACGGCGAGACGCCGCTGGTCCCGCGCACCTTCATCTTCGCCGGGAAGTCCGCTCCCGGTTACTTCATCGCCAAGCTGATCATCAAGCTGATTCACTCGATCGGCGAGGTGGTGAACTCCGATCCGCGGACGCGGGACTGGCTGCGGGTCGTCTTTCTGCCGGATTACCGGGTCACGCTGGCGGAAACGATCATGCCGGCGGCGGAGCTGAGCGAGCAGATCTCCACGGCCGGCAAGGAGGCGTCCGGCACCGGCAACATGAAGCTGGCCCTCAACGGCGCGTTGACGATCGGCACGTGGGACGGCGCCAACATCGAGATCGCGGAGGAAGTCGGCGGGGAGAACATCTTCATCTTCGGTCTCCGCACCGACGAAGTCGCGAAGCTGCTCGCCGCCGGCTACAACCCGGGGCAGTATCTCGATGCCAACCGCCGCCTGCGCCGGGGGGTCGACTCCATCGCCGCTGGCCACTTCTCGCGCGGTGACAAGGACATCTTCCGCCCGCTGATCGCAAATCTCACGAGCTCGCACGACATCTACGTGCACATCGCCGACCTGCAGCCGTATATCGACCGGCAATCGGAGGTCGACGTCGCCTACCAGGACCGGACGGCATGGCTGCAGAAGTCGCTGCTGAACATCTCCAGGATGGGAAAGTTCTCTTCGGACCGCACCATCCGCGAATACGCCAACGACATCTGGCACATCAAGCCCGCTGTGATCGGCAACTTCGCCCACGCCGCGCTCCTCGACAGCGAATAGCGACCTGTAGGGACGCGCAGCAGCGCGTCCGCAACCTCGTGTGCGGTGCCACGACCAGAGTTGCGGACGCGCGCTGCGCGTCCCTACGTCACACCCGCTGCTATCATGCCGCCTCCGTGCGCGCCATCGATCTCGTCATCATCGCCAGCTATCTCGTCGGCATTCTCTGGATCGGCTTCTGGTGCAAGAGCCGGCAGAAGACGACGCGGCATTACTTCCTGGCCGGACGCCACCTGCCGTGGTGGGCCATTGCCGGGTCAATCGTGGCCACCGAGACATCGGCCATCACCTTTGTCTCGATCCCCGGCGTCGCCTTCTCGCGCGGCGGCGATTTCACGTTCTTACAACTCGTTCTCGGCTACCTGGTCGGCCGTGTGGTGATCTGTCTGCTGTTCATTCCGGCCTATTTCCGCCGAAGCCTGCTGACCGTCTACGAGGTGCTCCACGAGCACTTCGGCGGAGTCGTGAAGAGCCTGGCCGCGACTCTGTTCATCATCATGCGCACCGTCGCCGACGGAGTGCGTCTGCTGCTCACCTCCGTGGTCATGGCCGTGGTCTGGAGATCGTTCTTCCCTAACATCTCCGTCATGACCGCGACGGCGCTGTCGATCTGCCTGATTGGTGTGGTGATGCTGGTGTTCACCGCGGTCGGCGGCATGGAGGCAGTCGTCTGGACCGAGGTTCTGCACGTCGGCGTGTATGTGATCGGCGCGATCGTCGCGGTGGTGACGCTGCTGGCGCTGATCCCCGGCGGCTTCCACGGAGCGGTTGCGGCGGGGTCGGCTCTGAACAAGTTCCGTGTTTTTGATTTCTCGCTCGACTTCCACCGTCCCTACGTCTTCTGGGCGGGGGTGATCGGCGGCTGCTTCCTGAACATGAGCACGCACGGCACCGATCAGTACATGGTGCAGCGCTACCTCTGCACGACGAGCGAACGGAAGGCGAAGATCGCGTTGCTCGTTTCGGGCGCGGTCATCTTCGTGCAGTTCGTCGGATTTCTTTTCATCGGCGTGCTGCTCTTCGCGTACTACCGGCCGGACCGGCTGGCGACGTACGCGACCGGCGCAGCGGCCGCCCCATTCCTGGCACCCGATCAGGTCTTTCCCGACTTCATCATCAACCACCTGCCGTGGGGCATCTCCGGATTGCTCGTGGCGGCAGTTCTCGCGGCGGCGACCTCACCCTCGGTGAATTCGATCGCCGCCACTGCGGTATCCGACCTCTACCGGCCGCTCGTCAGCGGCAGAGAAGACGAGCACTATCTTCGCGTCTCTCGCGTGCTCACGGTCGCAGCTGGACTGGCACAGATCGGCGTGGCGCTGCTCCTCCGGAAACAGCACCGCTCAGCGGTCGACCTGGCTCTCTCCGTGGCCTCGCTGATCAACGGCCCGATTCTCGGGGTCTTCCTGCTCGCTGCCGTACGGCGCGGCGGGCGTAATGCCGCGCTGGCCGGCATGATCTGCGGCCTCGCCGCCGTCACCTACGTCTGGCTCGGAACGGCGATCGCGTGGCCCTGGTACACGGTCATCGGAAGCCTGACGACGCTCGCCGCTGGCGTGCTGTTCGGCTGGCGGAAACGTGAATTGTTGCCCGTGCCTGCCAAGGTAGCGAGCAGCGAGTAGCTCTGGGAGTGCGGACGTCCTCGTCCGCCGCGATCGGACGTCCTCGTCCGATCGTTGTCTTGGGCGCGAGCAGGACCGCCGGACGAGGACGTCCGGCGGATGCGGACGAGGACGTCCGCACTCCGCCATCACATGAAATGGCCGGACTGCAGTACTCTCGTGGCGATCCGCTGCAGGAGGTACGCACGTGGACAAAGATCCCCAGACCACCGCAAAAGGTGAGTCGGACAGCAGGATCCTCGCCTATCGCGACGCCGCGGTTCGCCTCAAGCTCGGCCAGTTCCCGGTGAATGTGCCACTCGAGGGAGCGGACGAGGTCACGCACCTCGGCCAGGCGATCCGCGATCTCGCCGAAGCGATCGAACGGAAGTATCGCGAGATGTCCGAGCTCGTGAGGATCACCGAAAGGGTGAATGCAGGACTGATCCTCGATGAAGTGCTCGCCCGCTACCCGCTTGCATCCCACAACTCCCGCGGGTAATCGCGATAGAGGTTCTCGTACGCGTTCTCGTACGAGAGCTGTGCGCGAACGAGTCGCGGCATGTCGAACGGGTGCAGCGGACGACGGTCCGCCCGCCGCGGGTTCTTGTCTCCCGCTCGGCGGATCTGGTCGGCGTACAGATGCGCGAAACGGCGTAGCGGCAGCCGCGTCGGCGTGAGGGGATGCATGCAGTCGTGGAGGTCGAACGGCCTCTGGCTCCAGATGCGCGGCTTGATGGAGTCGTAATCGTCGGTCCCGGGGGAGGGGGTGCAGACGGTGATGCTGAACTGGGCCGGCGGCATGTCGTCGATATGGGTTCGCAGCCGGTCGAAGTCCGATTCGTCGAAGTCGGGGAGGAGCATGAACGCGGCATGGACGGCGATGCCCATGGACCGCAGCGCTGTGTGCGCCTGCGCGTTCTGCTCGACCGTCGATCCCTTCCGCGTAACCCGCAGCTGCTCGTCGCTCGGGAACTCGAATCCGAGAAAGGCGGCGTCGAGACCCAGCTTGCGCCAGCGGCGAAAAAGATCCGGAAAGCGGTTCACGGTCGTGGCGCGGGTCCAGGCGAAATACCGCTTCCGCACCTGCCGTCGCTCCAGCGCCTCTGCGAGCTCGTGCGCGAAATCAGGGTCGATGAAGTTCTCGTCGTCACAGAAGTAGACGTGGTCCGTCGGCAGACCTTCGATCTCGTCGGCCACCGCCTCGACGGGCCGGGTGTGGTGCTTCCCGTTGAACAGCTTCGGAACGATGCAGAACGAACAGAGCATCCGGCAGCCGAACGAAGTGCGCACCATCGATGCTGCCGGAAAGAGGCGCTGGAAGGGAGCCGCGTTCTCCGTCGGCCAGACGCTGAAATAGCGCTGTGGATCCCACAGGTCGCGGCGGGGCGAGGGCATGGCAGCCGGATCGGGGAAGGACGGCCACGTCGCCAGGACATCGGACGCGAATGCTCCCGGGACGAGCACTCCGTCCAACTCTCGCAGCTCTTCCCCGCGACCCACCGCGCCGACGATCTCACGGAAAGGGAGGCATCCCTCGCCCCGTACGACGGCGTCGATCTGCGGCACGTCGTAGTCCGCCGCGGCGACCGTGGCGTGATGACCCCCGACGATGGTCTTTGACCCCGGCAGAAGATCGCGGACGACTCCGGCGAGCCGCCTCACGATGCTGGCCTCGTGGGTGTAGCCGGTGAGGCCGACGATATCCGGCCGGTAGTCGTTCAGCGTCCGGCGGAATGTGGCGTCGGCGAAACGCGCACATCGGAGGTCGAGGACGCGTACCTGATGCGGGGGCGGCACCGAGGCGGCGAGATAGCCGAGCTCGAGCGGCTCGAGAAGTTGAAAGCGATGCAGAGCGTGGATCGCGCGCAGCCGCGGCTTCGGCTTCACGAGGAGGACTCTCAGCGGGTTGAATGTGCGGACCGGCGGCACGTCGTCAGCTTACCGCAGGGGAGTTCCCGTGCTCCGTTGTGGCACAGACACTCTTGTCTGTGCCACACCACCCAACCCGCACCCTGTGCGCTCTGCGCTGGCGCATCAGGCCGCAAAACCTATATTTCGTGCTGCCGAGAAGGTTGGATCGGAGATCCATCATGAGTGAACCATGGCTCGATCACTACGACGCCGGCATCCCGCGGTCGATCGGCAGCTACCCTGACAAGACGCTCGTCGACCTCGTCGCGCAGCATTCCCACGACGACCCGCATACCGTCGCCCTCATCTTCAAAGGAAAGAAGATCACCTTTCGCGAGCTCGACGAGCAGAGCGATGCCCTCGCCGCCGGCCTGGCCAGCCTCGGCATCGCCGCAGGCGACCGGGTGGCCATGGTCCTTCCCAACTGCCCGCAGTTCATCCTCGCGGAACTGGCGGCGTGGAAGCTCGGCGCCATCTGCGCTCCGCAGAATCCGCTGTACACCGAGCGCGAGCTGGAAGAGACGTTAGGCGCCAGCACCCCCGAGACCATCGTGGTGCTGACACCGTTCTACGCTCACGTGAAACGCTGCCAGGCTTCGACCTCGATCAAGCGCGTCATTGCCACGAACATCAAGGAATACCTCCCTCCGCTTCTGAGAGCGGCGTTCACGTTGTTGAAGGAAAAGAAGGAGGGCCACCGTATCGAGTTGCAGCAGGGGGACATCTGGCTGCAGGACCTGATCGCCGGCGGCGCGAATGCCCCGAAGCCGGCCTCCGCAGCGAAGCCTGACCATGCGGCCGTCATCCTGATGAGCGGTGGCACGACAGGAACGCCGAAAGGGGTGATCAGCACGCACCGCGGCATGGTCATTGCCGGAACACAGCTCGCCACCTGGCTTCGCGAGCCGCTCAGCGCGGAGAACGCTTCGTGCATGCTGCCTCTGCCGCTGTTTCACACCTACGGTTGTGCGGGCGCTCAGAGCATGACCATCGTGGCCGGCATTCCGCTCGTCCTCGTGCCGAATCCCCGCGACGTCGACGACGTGCTGAAGACGATCCAGCACGAGCGGCCGACGCTGTTCTGCTCGGTGCCGACGCTCTTTTCCGCGATCCTGGCGCATCCCGACGTCAGGCGAGGCAAGGTGGACCTCTCGTCGATCAACGCCTGCTTTTCCGGCGCGGCGGCGCTCATGGCCGAGACCAAGAAGCGCTTTGAGGCGCTCACCAGCAGCCGGATCGTGGAGGGCTATTCGCTGACCGAGGCGACGATGGCCACGTGTGTGAACCCGTTCCACGGTACGAACAAGATCGGCTCGGTGGGGATGCCGGTACCGGACGTCCGCGTCAAGATCGTGGACGGCGAGGATGCCTGCCACGAGCTGCAGCCGGGCCAGGTCGGCGAGATCATCATGAATGCTCCCCAGCTGATGCCCGGCTACTGGAAGGATCCGGCAGAGAGCGCCAACGCCCTCCGCGTCCGCGACGACGGTCTGATCTGGCTGCACACCGGCGACCTCGGATATCTCGACGAGGATGGATATCTATTCATCGTCGACCGCAAGAAGGACCTCATCAAGACCAGCGGTTTTCAGGTGTGGCCGCGCGAGGTCGAGGAGGTGATCGCCTCGCATCCCTCCGTGGCAGAGGTCGGTGTGGCAGGTGTTCCGGACGAGCGCAAGGGCGAGGTGATTCACGCCTGGGTCGTTCTCCGGCCCGACACGCCCGCCATCGACGAAAAGTCGCTGAAGGTCTACTGCAGGGAGCAGCTCGCTCCCTTCAAGGTGCCGACCCGCATCGAGTTCCGCGACGAGCTTCCGAAGACGATGATCGGCAAGGTCCTGCGCCGCACCCTCGTCGCCGAGTTCAAGTCGCGGGTCGAGAAAAAGATCGCCGAGGCAGCCGCCGCCGTGACGTAGGTGGCACAGGCACTCTTGCCTGTGCCAGTCATGGAGGGGCACAGACAAGAGTGTCTGTACCAGGCACAGACAAGAGTGTCTGTGCCACAGCGCCCCAGGTTGCGGAAACGTTGTGCCTCCGCGCCACCGTGCGTACACTGCCCTCTTTTCCGGAGGAAACATGACGCGACGGCTCTTCTGCGGAGTTGTTCTCGCTCTCGCTGTCCATGCGGCCATCGCCGCGCAATCGCGCGATGCGGTGATCGATCAGACCATCGCCACGCTGCTGAAGGTGCAGTCGTTCGGGGAGGTGGCGATCTCGCCGGACGGCAGGCGTGTCGCGTATGTCAACCGCGGAGAGGGCCGTCGCGAAAGCGGCATCTTCGTAGCGCCGGCAGACGGCAGCGGTGAAGTGCTTCGCATCTCTGCCGCTCCGGTCCCTGCCGGAACGGCGAGGTCCGCTCCGGCGGCGGAGGGGAATGCCGGCAAAGCGGCGCCGAGAGGCGCCGAGGAGTCATCGATCGCGTGGTCACCGGATGGGCGGGAGCTTGCGTTTCTTTCCAATGCCGCGGGCGCTCAGGAGCTGTTCGTCGCCTCGTCCGACGGTCGCGACGTGCGGCCGCTGACGAGCGTGAAGGGGGCGCTGAGCGCGCCGAAATGGTCGCCGGACGGCAAGTCCATCGCGCTGCTGGTCATCGAAAACGCGTCGCGCCGTGGCGGCGCGACCGAGGCCATGACCCCGCCGTCGGGCGATGTGGAGATGCAGGTCGAGGAGCAGCGGATCGCCATCATCGACGTGATGACCAGGGCGCTGCAGTTCGCGACGCCTGCGAACATGTTCGTCTACGACTTCGACTGGGCTCCGACCAGCCTCAGCCTCGTCGCCGAAGCGACATTCGGCTCGGGCGAGAACAACTACTGGATCGCGCAGCTGTTCCGCTTCGAGCGCGGCGACATCAACGGGCGAGCGATTTACAGACCCGCTCTTCAGATCGCCTGGCCGCGCTGGTCGCCTGACGGAAAGAGCATCGCTTTCATCGAAGGCCTCATGAGCGACCAGGGGGCGAACGGCGGCGACGTCATGATCGTGCCGGCCGAGGGTGGTGCGGCGAGAAATCTCACCAACTCCGCGAATGCCACCGCCAGTACCGATGTCCGGAAAGCGACCGCCTCCTCCGTCACGTGGATGCCGGATTCGCAGTCGGTCATCGCGGCGGAGATCAGAAACGGCTATTCGGCGTTTGCGCGCGTTGGCCTGACCGGAATCGAGCTGCTCTGGTCCGGGGCGGAGCACGTCACCAGCGGTCACTCCATCTCGGTCTCGATGTCGCGTGATGCGACGACGACGGCGGTGATTCGCGACTCGTTCGACCGCCCCCAGGAAGTCTGGGTCGGCGCGATCGGCAAGTGGAAACAGCTGACGCATGCGAACGATGCGGTGAAGCCGCTCTGGTCGGTCGCCGAGAACCTCAATTGGATCAACGACGGCCTGACGGTTCAGGGGTGGTTGCTCTACCCGCGCGATCTCGAGCCCTCGAAAAAGTACCCGATGGTGGTCCAGGTGCACGGGGGACCTTCGGGCGCGGCGATGTCGTCGTGGCCGTCAGTGAATCTCGCCGCGCTCGCTGCCAGCGGTTACATCGTTTTTCTGCCGAACCCGCGCGGCAGCTTCGGTCAGGGGGAGGGATTCACGAGAGCAAACGTGAAGGACTTCGGCTACGGCGATTTTCGCGACATCCTCGCCGGAGTCGAGGCTGCCATCGCCAAAGCGCCCGTCGACCCGAAACGCGTCGGCATCTGGGGGTGGAGCTACGGCGGCTACATGACCATGTGGGCGGTCACGCAGACGAACCGCTTCCGCGCCGCAGTGGCCGGCGCCGGAGTGGCGAACTGGCAGAGCTACTACGGCCAGAACAGCATCGATCAGTGGATGATCCCGTTCTTCGGCGCGTCGGTGTACGACGATCCCTGGATCTACGAGCGCAGCTCGCCGATCACGTTCATCAAGAACGTGAAGACGCCGACGCTCGTGCTGGTCGGCGATCGGGACGGCGAAGTGCCGGCGCCGCAGTCATTCGAGTTCTGGCACGCTCTGCGGACGTTAGGCGTCAAGACGCAGCTGATCGTCTATCCGAACGAGGGCCACGGCATCCGTAACCCCGAACATCGCCGCGACATCACGCGAAGGCTGGTGGGGTGGTTCGATCGGTACATGGCGGGAGAGTAGACGGCAGACCGCCCTTACCTCTCCCTCGCCACGGGATACAGACGCCACTGCGGGTCGAAATACGGACTCCGCTCGTAGAAGAAGCGCAGGCGTTCCTCGGGGCTGGCTTTGAATGCGGGATCGGTGTCGAGCTTCTTCTGGAACTCGTCGGCGAGCTTCGGATCGGCAGCCAGCATCTGCGACGCGAGCGGCTCGAGAATGTACGGCTCGAAGTACTCCGTGCGCTGGAGGATCTCCGGGAAGAAGCCCCACTGCAGGAACGAGTCGGCCGAGGCGGGCTCGAGCAGCACGGTGACGAGCTCGCCGAGGGGCTGGTCTGTCGGCACGCGCCACGATCCGGCAGCGAAGTGCTGGACAACGTGCTCCTTCTTCGTCTTCGTCTCCAGCCGGACGTGGCCCTCGAACGCTTCCGCGGCGAGCTTTGGCTCCTCGAGACGGTACATGTCGACGCTGACGTCGCGCGGCGCGGTCGTCCGTTCCATCATGATGCCGTGCGCCTGCATGCGGATGGCGATGTCGCTCCAGGCTGTGGGAATCCAGTACGCCTTCGCGCGGGGCACTGAGGCTGCCACCTCGCTGACGCGGATCACCGGGACGCGCATCGTCACCGGTTTGCCGAGCCACTCGATCTTCGG
>JADGOA010000324.1 GCA_017883215.1 Thermoanaerobaculia bacterium
CCCGCAAGAGGCGGCGGCTTGTTCGCGGCCGACTTCCTCACGTCACGACCATGTCCCACTTCACCGCGCTCGTCATCGGCGATGACGTCGACGCGCAGCAGCGCGCCCGCAACTCTCAACGGGAGCCCCTACGACCCAACGGGTCACTTCCGCTCCAGCGGCGCCCGCGCCGTTCACCCGCTCGGAATGACAGGCCTCAAGTTAGGGCGTACGCCCGAACTTCATTTCCGGCTGCTGGCAGCCGTCCTTCGGCAGTACTCTTCCCCGAACGCGTCGAGGAGTGACTCGAATGAATCCGCTTGGGCGGTCTCGTCTCTTGTTCGTCCTGAAATTTGTGACCGCGCTCGCCATTGCGATCGCGCTGCTGTCGCTCACGTTGGTTGACGATCACGTCGTGCGTCCGTTCTCCCAAGTGCAGACGAAAGCTGCGGGCATCGTGCTTCGCGCGGCGCGGCAGAACGTGAAGGCGGCCGGCACACTGCTGATACAAAGCAGCTACGCAGTCGACGTGAAGAACGGATGCAACGGCATCGAGGCAATCGCGCTGCTGATCTCGGCGCTCGCTGCGTTTCCGGCGCCGTGGCGCTCCCGGCTCGCTGCGATCATCGCCGGCGGCGTGCTGGTCGTCGCAGTGAACATCATCCGCATCGCATCTCTCTTCGTGATCCTCCGCGACTACCCGAAGGCGTTCGAGTTCATGCACGTCGTCGTCTGGCAGGTGGCATTGTTTCTACTGGTGATCGGATTCTTCGTGAAGTGGAGCAGCCGCTATGCGACTCGTTAAGGTCGCAATCGGAATCGCGATCGGCCTCGCATTCTGGCACTTCGTCGTCCCGGGGTACGCGTTCATGGCAAAACACGTGGCCGGCATTGCGGCGCCCTCGATGTTCGGACACGGATGGCAGGTCGGTGGCCCGGGCGAGGACGCGAATCTCTATCGCGCGAACGGCAGCATCGCCGCGACGGTCTTCATGCGCTACGTCACGACGAACGTGATTACGCTGCTCATACTATTTGCGCTTTCCGCGGAGCCATTCTCACCGCGCAACCTCCTCGGTTGCGTCGCCGGGATCGTCTGCCTGATTCCCGTGCACGCGGCGGCGATTCTCGTCATCGCGAAATCGATCGTGCTGCCCGGCACGCTCTGGGGCAACGCCGCACAGGCCTACAGCATCTTCGGTAGCCACGCCTTCGCGTTCGCGCTCTGGTGGCTGCTGCGGCCGGGCGAGTCCGCCGCCTCCGCTACCGGGAAACCGGCGCGAAGGCGTGCGCGTGGCAAGAGCTGACGCTTCGCGTTCACGACTCCCAGTAGGGTTGCGCACGCCCGGGAGCGCGGAGCAGAATCGGCGCACACGAGCTTTGAGAGTTCCATCATGACGGTCGGTTTCAGCATCGCCATGCCGCAGAAGCGCTCTGCCTATCAGGGGGGCGTGCTGCCTGACATCCCGGTCAGGCGCTCCGGGCGGTCGGTCATCCTCGCGTTCGGCGGCGACTCGGAAGGCACCGTCCTTCGCGCCGCCGCCGGATCGCTCGCTGTCATGGCGTGGGGCGCGTTCGTGCTCTGGCAGTGGCGCGCCGAGGGCTGTGGCCTCTGGTTCGCCGTCGCGTGCGTCGTGCCGCCGGTCATCGGCGGCTACGCGCATTACATCCGCAGCTCGTGGCGCGCCACGTTCTTCGGCGAGGCGCAGCTGACTGTCGACCACTGGCCGCTCCGCCTCGGCGAGGAGGTCACCGTCCGCTTTCGTCGCAGGCTCAGGCGCGACATCGACATGACCGTCGATGCCGCCGTCGAATGCTCCGAAGAGGTCGAGATCGGCGACTCCGAAACGTCATCCACCAAATCGCAGCGGCGATTCGCGATCCCGCTCGACACGTCCGCGCTCCGCTTGACCCCCCATTGGGCTCAGGCCGAATGGACGTTCACTCTGCCGCCGGATCGACCACCCTCTTTCGCCGTTCGATACAACGCCATCGTCTGGAGAGTTTCGGTCACCTTTCAAGCGCCTGAGTGGCGGGCGAACGCGCCGGCGATCTTTCCGCTCCTCGTTCTGCCGGAGACGGTCACGTGATCCAACTGGCACTCGATCGCGACCATGTGAGAACCGGCGAGTTCGTCACCGGGAGCGTGACCTGGAACGCCGACGACGCGACGCGCGCGGAGGCCGAGGCTCGCGTGCGCGCATTCTCAAATCAGCGGGTAGTGAGGCCGTCGCCGCCCGATACGAGTGCCACGAGTGCCGTGCCGCCCGTTCGCCCACGGCTTCGTGGCGGCACGTTCGCGGGCGTCCGCACTCGAACCGAGACCGCCGGGACTAAAAGAGTGACGCCAGCTGAAGATCGTGTGCCCGCGGCCGCGGACTTCAAGGCAGACGCGGAGGCGCGAGGGCTGGTATTCGTTGAGGCCAGCACCGATTCCGGTCGCGTGTACCACGAGCCGACATGCGCATCGGTCACGATCAGGATGCAGCAACTCGACCGCAAAGCCGCAGTCGAGGATCGCTTCACTCCGGCATGGGACTGCCACCGGTCCAAGTGAATACGTACTCCTGAAATCGGTCGCCTTTTTCGAAGGAACCTCCTGAGTGCTGTCAGTCTCACCGCAAGCGCGTGATCCCCACAGCCATAGTCGCGAGGCAGAGCGCCAATAGGCCGAGGAGGGAAAATGCCGGTATGGCCGGGACCGGATTGACCGTCACGTTGACGGTCGCGGTCGAGCACTTCGGATCGGACAGGCCGGCCGTGATTCCGTTGTCGCAAACCGTGTACGTAAAGCTTGCCGGTCCGTTGAAGTTCGGCTCGGGGGTGTAGGTCACCTGACCGGCGCCGAGTACGACCGTGCCGTGAGTGCTCGCCGTTGCGTTCACTGCGGAGACCGTGAGCGTCTGACTGCTCTCGTTGGCGGGCCCCGCATTGTCGTTTGCGGTCAGATCGCTCGCGGCGAAGGTCAGGGCCGTGACCTGGTTGGTACTCTTGGCGTCATTCGATGCGTTCGGCGCGTCGTTGACTTCGAGAACCGCAATCGTGACCGTCGACGTGTTCGAGTTCGCGCTTCCGTCGTTGACGTGGAACGTGAATGTGTCGGCGCCGTTGAAATCGGTTAAGGGTGTGTACGTGAGGTTCGCGCCCGCGCCGCTCAACGTGCCGTGCGAAGGGCCGACGTCAATCGTGTACGAGAAGGTGGCGCTGCTGTTCGCGCTGACCGCATTGAGCGTGATGTTGCCGGCGGTATCTTCGCGCGTGTTCAGCGACTCGTCGGCGACGCCCGGCGGATTGACGCCGTTGCGTCCGGCTTCGATCGCGTTCTGGATGGCGCTGGGGACGTTCGAGAAGAAGTCGTATCCGGTCATCGTCTCGACGGCATCAACGGTCGTGAGGTAGTTCTGCCAGGGGTTGCTCAGGATCCCCTGGACGTTCGGGATGTTGATCGCGATCGTTCGGGTCGAGGCTGTCACGCGCGCCACGTCGTCTCCGGACGCCTTCGAAAGGACGAGAACCACTTTCCACGTGCTCGCCGGAACGGTGACGTGACCGTTGTCGATCGTCGTGGCGAAGCCGTTGCTGCCTGTTCCGCCAGTGCCAGCCGGACCGGAGACGATGTAGAGCTCATTCGCCGGGAGGAGCGAACGGAGGTAGTTCTCGAAGTCCGCCCACGGTCCCTGATTGTTGTCCGGAGACTGCGCAACCATGTTCGACATCAGGAACGTGGCCTGGTTGATCGGGATGGAGGTCTGGTTGTCGCGGTCCGCATTCGGAGCCATATGCCCGCGGTCGAAGCCGGAGCCCGAAAAGTCGGTGGCGAGGACGCGATACCACACGCTCGGGACGGCGGGATCGGCGCGGAAGGTGTCGTTGCGGGCGAGGCTGCCGATCCACTCGTCGGACAGATGCCAGCTCACCCAGTTGGGCGTGCCGCGGTCGCGGTTGTACGACTCCGCATACTCCGCCTTCTGCATCAGATAGTTGTTCGGCACGGTCACGTCGGCGATCGCGCCTGACGGGTTGCCCATCGTCAGGTGGACGTTGGCCGGGTACGGGGGCGCGGTGCCAGTGGCGACGGTGAAAGACCAGCTATTGTCGGCAGGCAACGTGTCGGTGCCGGGAGCGCTGTCATTGAGGTCGCTGTCGTGGACGAAGTCCTTGAACACCGTGACCGTGCACGACTCGGCGGCCAGGAAGTTGGTATTCGGGATGATGACCCAGCTCCTGGAGAGCGCGCGGGCGACGGTCGCGTCGTTGTGTACGCCTGTGGTGGCGCAGCTGATGTTGAACCAGCCGGTGGTG
>JADGOA010000325.1 GCA_017883215.1 Thermoanaerobaculia bacterium
GGAGCGCGGCGAGGAATCCCCCGCCACCCCGGGAGTGCGGGGGATCCCTCGCTGTCCTCCGCCGCTCCGCGGCTTCGGCAGCTCGGGATGACAGGCTTGCAGTCGTGCGGGACCGCGCACAACTTGGCAGCTCATCACCTATGATTCGTCGATGCCGAAAATCGACTTTGCTACCGACGAGCATGCCTACCGCATCACTCTCAACGACCCGCCGCTGAACATCCTCGACATCGAGATGCTCGAACAGCTGCGCGAGGCGATCGGCCGTGTTCGCAACGACCGCCATGCAGTGGTAATCGACGCCGCCGGCGAGAAGGCCTTCTCTGCAGGCGCGAGCGTCAACGACCACCTCGGCGACCGCGTGGCCACCATGCTCGAGCGCTTTCACGGCTGTTTTTACGCGCTGGCGAAACTCGACATGCCCACTGTCGCTCTCGTTCGCGGCGCCGCTCTCGGCGGTGGCTGCGAGCTCGCCCTCGCCTGCGACTTCGTCCTCGCTGCGGACCGTGCGAAATTCGGCCAGCCCGAGATCGTCCTGGGCGTCTTTCCGCCCGTCTCCGCCTACCAGATGTCGCGCCAGCTGCCGCCGCGCAAGGGCCTCGAGCTGCTCCTCACCGGAGACAGCATCGACGCGAAAACTGCCGAGCGCCTGGAAATCGTCAACGCCGTCTTTCCCGCCGCCGATTTCAACTACGCGGCAGAGCAGTGGCTCGCGCGCCTCTATCGCCACAGCGCGTCATCGCTGCGTTTCGCAAAAAGGGCTTTTCGCGTCGCTCAAGCCGACGACTTTGGCGAAAAGCTCGCCCGCGTCGAGCGGCTTTATCTCGATGAGCTGATGAAGACCGCCGACGCAAACGAGGGTCTGGCCGCTTTCGTTGAAAAGCGGAAGCCCGAGTGGCGGCACAGGTAGGACCGGGGAGTGCGGACGTCCTCGTCCGCCACGATCGGACGTCCTCGTCCGATCGTATCTCGTCGCTGCGTACCGCCGGACGAGGACGTCCGCACGCCCGCTAACTCTGCGCGTCGAAGTCGACGGCACCGACCGCGCCGAGCTTCACGATCATCTTTTTCGACGGGTGGCGCATGGTGAGGAACGTCGCCATCATCACGACGCCCGATGTCTTCCCATCGCAACCGACGGGCATCGGACGGAGTGCGCGCAATTCTGCGCAGGTGGCCACGACTTTCCCAGAGTCATCGAGCCACTCGACCAAGCCATGCTGGCGCGAGAGCTCCTGCGCTTCCTGGAAACTGAGCTTGCCGCTGAGCAGCGTCACGACCACTTTGGAGCCTTCGCTGTGGGCCAGAAACTTATTGACGCATGTGGTCGCAGAAGCGGGCTGCAGCACCAGCAGGGAGAGTGTGAGGGCAACTGCAGCGACGCGAGAAACGAGCATTGGGGGGGACCTCCGAGGACGAACTGGTCGGCAATATCGCACAAATAACTAAACCAAACAACCGTTTTGTTCCCTGCGCATGGTCTGAGCGATGAGGCTCCTGACGAAACCACGCGAGCGCAGGACCGTAGAAAGCAGTGGCACCCCTCGTGTGCCATCATTGAACCTCTCATGCCGAGCCCGATCGACACCTCCCGGCGGAAGCGCATCCCGACAGCGTTCGTCATCTGGCTCGCGGGCGTAGTCGCGATCTTCGCTATCAGCTGGATCGAGCGCCTTCTGGCGAAGGTTCATGTGACCCCCGGTGTCCTCGGCTTCTTCTCGTTCCTGGCCTGGCTGACGGTGATCGGCCTGACGCTGTACGGAATCGCGCTCGCGATCCGGTTCCTCCTGCGCAGGCTGTTCTGGAGAGTCGGCCGCAGGCTCCTGCTGAGCTACTTCATGATCGGCCTGCTGCCGTTCTTTCTTTTCGCGGTGCTGCTCGCCGCGATCCTGTACGTGATCGCCGGCGTCGCCAGCCAGGCGAGCTTCAAACAGGAGCGGCAGGGAAGCATCGGCCAGATCGAGGCGTGGATCAACGGCTACGCCGTCAACGGCACGCGGCCACACGAGAGCGAAAAGTCACTCGAGATCTTCGACAGCAGACAAGAGAGCGGACAATCGATCCCGGGCTGGCTGCGGAAGACGAACTTCAGCGGGATGGCGGCTCGCGAGAACCGCGGACTCCTGGTGGTTGCGCGCCAGTACCCTGCCGGCGACGGCGGCATTCGTACGATTCTGTTCGCGCAGCCGCTCGATGACGAGTGGGCCAAACAGCTGGAGGAGCGCACCGGCATGGTCGTGGCGCAGACGCTGGCGTCGCGGGTGAGCTCGGCGAGCGGACACAGCAAGGTGCGGATCAACGAAAGCTCGGAATCCAATTTCGAGATTGGCGACGGAGATACGATCGTCGGCGATTTCGCCAAGCGCGGGTTCCGCATCGACCGCGTCTATTTCTTCGACATCACCGAGGAGGGAGGCCTTCTCGACTGGCAGACGGGGCAGCCGCAGCGCCAGCGGCGCGTGTTCACGCTCATCTCCATCCCCTGGACGAATCTTCTGCAGCTCTACTTCAGCGGAGCCACGTCCTCGAAGATCATGCGGGGCATCTTCGGCGTCATCACCGGCCTGGCATCGATGCTGATGGTGATCTACCTGTTCGCATCGGCGTTCGCGGCGGTGCTGATCTTCTCGATCTCGCGGGCGGTGAACCGGATCGAGAAAGGAACGAAGGCGGTCGAGCGCGGCGACTTCACCTATCGCATCAACATGAAGCCGCACAACCAGCTGGGAGAGATGGCGCAGTCGTTCGACCGGATGACGGAGTCGATCGCGCAGCTGCTCGGCGGCGTCGCGGAGAAGGAGCGGCTGCAGAGCGAGATCGCCATCGCCGCCTCGATTCAGAAGAATCTTCTGCCGCGGGAGGGGCCGCAGTTCCGCGGCGTGTCGTTTTCGGCGCATTTCGAGCCGACCGCCTCGATCGGCGGCGACTACTACGACGTGTTCAATCTCGACAAGACGCGGCTGGCGGTGGCCATCGGCGACGTTTCGGGCCACGGCCTCTCGACCGGGCTGGTCATGGCCATGGTCAAGGCGGCCATCACGACGCTGGTGGAGGAGGGGGCGGAAGAGCGATCGCTGTTCCAGCGCCTCAACGAGCTCGTCTTCCGCTCCACGGAGCGCCGCGCATTCATGACCCTCGCCTTCACCGTATTCGACCTCGAACATGGAACGATCCGGCACACGAATGCCGGGCATCTCTATCCGTACCTTCTGCGCAACGGCGTTAGCGCGCCGATTGCGATCGAATCGCCGTCGCTTCCCCTCGGCGTGCGCAACAAGATCGTCACGCAGACCATCGACATGCCGCTGAAAGAGGGCGACGCGGTCGTCTACCTCTCGGATGGCATCGTGGAGGCGCAGGACAGCAACGGCGACCCATTCGGATTCGACGCCCTCGAAGCTCTGCTGATCGCACAGAGCGACCACTCCCCCTCTGCCATCCGCGACGCCATCCTCACCGCGGTGGCCACCCATTCCGGCACGCGTCCCGCCGACGACGACCGCACGGTGATGATCCTGCGGTTCGAGAACTTCCGAGTGAGCCTCGCCGGAAACGAGCCGCAGACGACGGAAGCCGTCGTCGCAGTCTCCTGACGTATTCCGCTGCGAACAGGGTGATTCGCCGGCCGCGGAGTGGCGGCCATCGGATTCGCGCCGTAGGGCACGGCTGCGCCGTGCCGAACTCCCGTGGGCGGGCGGTGGATCATCCGGCGCGACGAACACACAGGTTCGGCACGGCGCAGCCGTGCCCTACGGTTCTCTGGATGGGTAGGATGCCCGCGCCGCGATTACCGCGCTGCCGCGGTCACGTCGTCCAACGAGGCATCGGCGATCAGCTTCGAATCGATGGCCCGGCGGATGTGCCTCGCGATGCGGCTGATGTAGTTGACCGTCTCGCGGAAGGGCGGCACGCCGTTGTACTTCCAGATGTTTCCCTCGCCCGCGTTGTACGCCGCGACAGCAAGGTCGGCGTTGCCGTTGAAGGTCTGCAGCAGCCAGCGCAGATAGCGCGTGCCGGCGTAGATGTTGGCCACGGGATCGAATGAGTCCGTGACGCCGAAGCGCTGCGCGGTAGCCGGCATCAGTTGCATCAGGCCGCGCGCGCCCTTGTTCGAGACCTCGCGCGGATTGAAGTCGGACTCGGCCTTGATGACCGCTGAAACCAGCGCCGCGTCGACGTCGAATTTCTTCGCCGCCTCGACGATCGTGACGTCGAACTTCGAGCGGAAGATCGGTCCGCTGCCCTCGTGGAAGTGCCACGACCGCTGCGGAAACAC
>JADGOA010000326.1 GCA_017883215.1 Thermoanaerobaculia bacterium
CCGGCGCGCCACTCCGCGACGGTGAGCAGAAACCCGAAGGCGGACGGGTAGCGCTGGGCGAGCGGCAGAATGGATTCGACTGTGTGCGTGGCGATCTCCACGAGCCTTTCCTCTCCCAGGAGCACTCCTCGTCACCCTGCGAGTGTATCGAAACGCGCGATACACTTCCCCGCGATTGATCAGGAAGCATCGCATCGCGCTGATCGCGGCGGCCGCCTACAACTTCGTTTTCTTCTTCCCGACGTTGTTCATGGGGCGCGTGGTCTCGCCCAACGACGTTTTCTTCAACTACGAACCGTGGTCGTTTGTGCCGCACCTGCCGGCGCAGAACTCACTTCTGAACGATCCCCCGACCGCGTATTTCACGCTGATGTCGCTGCTGAAATCGGGCGGCGCCTTCCACTGGAATCCGTACGTCGCGTGCGGAATCCCCGGCGTCGGCTCGTCGGCGGCCGCCGTGCTGTCGCCGTTCGTCCTCATCCCCGTTCTTCTTCTGCCGCTGACGTGGGTCTACACCGCCATTGTTTTTCTGAAGCTCAACCTGTCCTTCTGGCTCGCCTACATGTGGTTGCGCGAAGAGCGGCTCGGCAAACGCGGGGCTGCCATCGGGGCGATCGTTTTCGCCGGCGCGGGAGTTTACGCGGTGCGATGGCTGTGGCAGGCGACGAACGCGACGGCGCTCTATCCGGCGCTGCTCTGGGTCGTACGCCGCGCCTTCAACGGCCGGCGGCTCTCGATCGCCCTTTTGATCCTGCTCGGCGTGTCGTATGCGGTCGCCGGCTTTCCTTCGACCATGTCGTATGGTGCGGCCGTTGCGCTCGCATACGCGCTCTTTCTCGCGATCCGCGAGCGGCGGCTGCCGCTGGCCCCCATCGCCCGTGCTGCGGTGGCGGTCGCGATTGCACTGCTCATCTCCGCACCGGCGATCGTGCCGCTGGTGCAGTTCGTGCGACGGAGCGGCTATCTCGATCTGCGGGCCGACATGAGCTTGCACACGTTCTTTCCGCGTTCTTCTTTTTTCAGCTTCGTCGCGCCTCAAAGGCTCGGTAATCCGGCATTGAAGAACTGGCACGGCAGTCCGGACCTCCCACCGGTTCTCGATAACTTCGTAGAATCAACGGTCTATCTGGGCATCGCCGCGCTGCCGCTGATTCTGCTGGCGGCCGCCAATCGTCGCGCGCGATCACGCTGGTTCTGGTTCGGCGCGCTCGTCGTCACCGGGGCGGCGATGTTCGGCTTCCCTCCGGTCGCAGCGGTGCTCGGCCGGCTGCCGGGATTCAAGTACTCGCCGCTGGAGCGCCTTTCGATGGTGCTGCCGCTGCCCGCCGCCTATCTCGCCGCCGCGGGTTCCTCGTGGCTGATCGCGTTCGTGCGCCGACACGGCGGTGCTGTTGTGGCGTGGTGCATGGCGGGAGCGATCGCCATTGCAGCTGCGGGCGACCTGGCCGTCTTCGCGGGAACTTTCTATCCGTACCTGGAGCCGCAGCAAACCGTCGTGCCGGAGACGCCCACGATCGCATTTCTGCACGCCCAACCGAAGCCCTTCCGGATCGCGGCATTCTTCGATTATCTCTGGCCTAACTCGGCGGAGCTCTTCGGGATCGAAGACGTGCGCAGCCATTTCGGCTCGGAAGCGAAGTACCGGCAGCTCCTGGAGCGAATCGATCCAACTGCCTGGAGTGGCCGTTCGACTGTTCTACAGTTCGACAGCCGGAAGTTCGACTTCAGCGATCCTCTGGCGGGCATGCTCGGCATCCGCTACTACCTCGAGCACAGGACGATCGACATCGTCCGCTGGACGATCTTCAAGTCCACTCTGCCAGGGGTGAAAGAGAGCGGTGCCTTCATCCTGCAGCCCGGTCATGTCGTGCAGCGGACAGTGCACGTGGATGCCGAGCCGTTCTACGCGATCGAGCTTCCCGTTGCAGTCGAGGCCACGGCCGGCGAAACGCCCGCGCTGGACGTGCAGCTGATTCGCTTTGGCTCCGTCGTCTACGACCGCGCCTTCACTCCCGACGATATTGCGGTGATGGGAAAGGTCTACATCCCACTCCGTCCGTATGCGCGTCTTGGGGACAGCGTGACCCTTCGGGTGCGGTCCATTGGAATCCGCGCGAACATGCTGCAGAGCACTCCCGCGGCGGGCGAGGATCCGCTGTTCTATGGACGGGTGACGACGCCGGTGATTTTCGATCGGGAGCTTCCGGATGGCCGCCTCTTTCTGAACACGGCCGAGGTCCCGCGGTTCCGTGCCGCGCGCCGCGTAGCGATGATGAGCGATCGGGAGTTTCTGTCGAGGCGCGACATCGACCTCGCTGATGAGGCCGTGATCACGGGGAAAGGCGTAGCCCTGCCACCCGTCAATGCGTACGCGTTCGTCTACCTCAAGAGCTACGGACCGGAGGAACAGCGACTGGAGACGGATTCCGCGGCGCCGTTCTTCCTGGCTTCATCGGAGAAACTGACGCCGGAGCTGGCAGTGGCGATCGACGGGCGATCGGTGCTGCCGGTCGAGATCAATTCGATGTTCGCCGGCGTGACAGTCCCGCGGGGAACGCACTCGGTCGTCTTCTCGCGCCGCATCGCGCGCGGCTGGTGGTGGCCAGCAGGAGTGGGGCTGCTGTTCTTTGTCCTGATCATGACGGGCGAAATCGCGGGCGCGATTTTGAAACGGCCTCGCTCCTCATGATCACTGCGCCATTTTCGTGGAATCGCTCAGCCGATCTTCGGCGGTCACCAGCGGGCGTCGTACCCGAGGCGACGGAGCACTCCGAGCTTGACACGAAGCAGGATTGGGCGTGTTAGGCGGCGCCAGCGATGACGTAACCACGTAGCTCTCGAGGCATACCACAGGGCGGCGAACAGGCGAGAGAGCCCTTTGCGCGGCCGGGCCACAATGACCGCATAATACGCACCGCGCCGCTGCGCGACCGCTGCGTCCGCTTCGACGAGATGACGCAGCAGTTCCTCCGGCGCTTGTTCCCAGCGCACCTCCGGGTAGAGAAGCGCGAGGATATTGCCTCCGTAGCCGCGAAACTCGGCCGTCTGGAACCCAGCGGCCAGTTGACCGAGGATCTCTCCGGAGCGGATCGCCTCCGAGGGATCGTCTGCCTGGATCGGGTAGAGCAGTTCCGCGTTCACGCGAAAATTCTCCGGGACTTGTGAATGTTCGCGGGTCGCGTCGCGCAGCAGTTTCCTCGTCCAGTCGATCCTCGATGGACCAACGTACTCGTCGAGGAACACGAGACCGGACGGTTTGACCGTTCGAAGTACGGCACTGAGCAGCGATTCGAGGCGTTCGACGTGATGAAGAGATTGGTGGAAGAAGATCGCGTCATAAGTGTGCAGCGGGAGCACAGGAGTATTGAAGTCGGCGACGAAGTAGCGGATGTGCGATCCGACGCCCGCTGCTTCAGCTTCGCGGCGCGCAGTCGCGATCGACTGCAGCGACGCATCGAACGCATCGACCCGCTCGCAGGCATCGCGCTGGACCAGCACACGCTCGAGCGATCCGGTCCCGCAGCCGATGCTGAGCGCGCGGTGGAAGCGACGGCCATGGGGGGATTTCAGGAACCAGTCCAATGGCCAGTTGCCGTCGAAGTGTCCGTTGATGTAGGCACGAATGAGTGGATCGCTCATCCAATCGTGGCATGGCTGCTGATGTTCACGGTCCCAGTACGCAGCCGCTCGGCTGACGTTTGAGATGTGCTCCATCGCAGGCGATTATAGCTACGCGTGGAGAGCGGTTGCGGGCGAAGGAATCAACCCAGCGAATGTAGTCGTCGTTCCGCTGACGCAGCACTTCTTTGGTACTCGCGCCGACCTGATGAACGTCGCGGTAGAAGTGGACGATGTTCTCGGGACGGGTCAGCAGAGGAAGGTATCCGAGGATCACGATGCGATCGAAACAGTGGTATGCGAAAGAGACGAGGCTGCCGAACAGCTTCGTAAAGGTGTCCATCGGTCCTCCCCGATCGTTTCTTTCCTGGCAGAAAGATGATCGTGCGGAGGACCGAGATATTCAATCCCGCCAACCCGCTTCAAGTGTCTCCCCGGCTACCGCGAGTCTTTCCCGGGCCCGAGCCCGAGCTCGCGCCCGGCTTTTGACTCTCAAATTTCAAATATGTTTGGGTAGGTCTAGTGTCGGGAGAGAAGAGTCTGCAGCCGCTCCGGATCGTCGGTCGGCTCCTGGCAAGCGTAGCCTTCACACACGTAGGCCAGCACCCGGTCGTTGGAACGCTGCTGCAT
>JADGOA010000327.1 GCA_017883215.1 Thermoanaerobaculia bacterium
CGCATGTCCGAGCAGCATTGCGCCGTCAGCGACTGTCGAGAGTGCGACGCCTTTGGCGAGATCGGGTCCGATAAGCTTGGTCTCTGTTTCGCTCATTTGAACTTCCGCCGAGACATTGGGTTCGCTGAATATTCGCGACGCCGAGCGCCACCAGTCAGCCTGCGACACATGGTTTTCTCAGCCTACGATGCATGGTATCCAATGCATTGCAAGAAACGTGCTTCATCACCGGGGATGAAAGAGACCGACAGGCCTGGAGCACGCATCTGGTCAGCGCGTGCGTGTGGCTGGTGCACGGGATCCGGCAGCGCGACCCCGCAATCTACTTTGCGTGTATCAGCTGGATCGCATTGGACGCGGCGATCGTGACGGGGGTACTCGTCTTTGCATCGGGGTGAGCGCCGAGCACGGACCTTCGAAATTGCAGAAGGGCTGAACACCGATGTGGGGTCGAGAGTCGGAATCGTTTTCTTACGAAATGCCCACCAGGTCCAGCAATCGACGGGCCGTCCTCGGCGCTGGCCTCGCCGCAGCGGCCTGTGCCGGGCATCGCAGTCAGTACCCCCGGCTCGCCAGCGGTGACGCCGCGGCCCCAAAAACCTTGACGCCCTGGTCGACAGCGGCCAGCGGCAGTGTCACGACGAACGTCGTGCCGCAGCCGATCCCGTCGCTCACGGCGAATCTGCTCCATCGACGAATTCCGTGTGGAGCAGCATTATAGGGGGCGGTTTCCGCTCGCGGCAGTCTGTGCAGCCCGCCCAGGAACCCACACGGATTGTCTTGTCCCGCCGGGAACCACTTCGGGTGCGCGCTTCCCTCCGACGGGATTTCCCGCTCGAAAGCCTCCTTGCTCATCGTGTCGTCGAGGACGGGCAGCAGCACCTCTTCGTCGTCTTTGAAATGAGCGAGCCGATCATGTTGCTCAGTTGGCGAGGTGCTCCCTGATCTCGACGTGCTCCTCACGAAAGGGTTCAGCAGTTCTTCTGACTTGGGCGGGCATCAGACACCTCCAGATGACGGTCTCCCGGCCGGATGATCGGGTGCATCGGCAGCGATCACGGGGCCTGACGGGTGACGGCGCGGCAACGTTGCTCAGGGCTTGTCCCGCTTGTCCACACCCGCGTTCCACGACGGCGGATCGCTGGCCGGAAATGACTCGGCGATGTACTCGTCGATGCGGGCGTCGTCATCCAGCGGACCCGCTGGCGAAGCGAAATGATCGATTCTCCCGCCGCGCTCTCTCTGCCAGCCCGTTCGGGATGTTTTTGTTTCTCTCATGTACTTGACGCGTGCGGTAAACGGGCTTGTCGAGGCCGTCGCCGACGAACTCGCGAATAATCCGGTGCACCCCGCTCGGAATCGAGGGTTGTGTGACGGCGACAGATGCCGGCATGCCGGCAGCCGGTGGAGCACGGCAACGAGATGGGAACGTGGTCCCTGCTGGCGGGTGTCGCGGGGTGCTGATCTAATAGCGGAGACGGTCGAAGTGACGCGAATCGTGTCGGGTGTCCAGCCCACTGGAGAGATTCACCTCGGCAACTATCTGGGAGCCCTGCGCCACTGGGCATAGCCGATTTGCTCGCAAGTTCCGGTTTCGCAGGGAACTACACGAAAGCCCCAATCGGCGGAGTCGCAGCGCGAGTGGTCGCGGTGAAAGCGCTACTACGCTCCGGATGGTTGCCGGCGCGATTCTCCCGCTGCGGTTGTGACTGCGTGTAGCCGGGCCGGCGCTAAATCATTACGCCCCTCGCGTTGCGTGATTGATGGCCCGTCCATGAGGAGCTGTTGCTGCAGGTTGGCCCTCGGAACGCCTGGGACCGCGGCGCTCGAATGGGCGCACTGAGAAGCTCCGCCGCTGGCCCGATCGTCAGCGGCGAAGCGTTGTTTCTCTTCCCGGCCCTACGCCTTCGGCTTCGTCTTGGCGCAAGCGCAATCCTTCGGACAGGTGCACTTGCCACCCTTGTCGCAAGCACATTTCAGGCTGCCGCATGCAGAGCACTTCATAGAATCGCCCTCCTTGGTCGACTCTCGTGCACTTGCGATGCCACTGCAATTAACCGAGCTCGACGTAGGGGTGTCGATCGCATTCACGGCCGCAACGGAGAAAATGGCACTGGTAGCTCGCCTGTACGAGAAATGGCGTTCCTTCCGATCGCGCTCGCATCCTTCGGTAGAAATTGCATGACCTTACGTATCTTTCGAGGATGGCGGCCGTCTCCGGCCTTCGTTCTGCGGCACGACTCGTGAACGCGCATGTGGGGTTCAACGATCTGACCGACCCGGAGCAGATCTCGCGCGGCACCGACTACGCGAGCGTGATCGCGTCCGACGTTCCAATCGTCATCCAGCACACGCGCCTCGACTCGCGCCAGGCCGAAAATGCGCTGATCACCACGGTGGCGTATCCGGGGTGAAACACGGCCGGGGCGAGCCGACTCGCTCCGCTGCCATCACAGAAGGAGCACTGACCATGGCCAGGACGACAGCGGACCTGCTCATCGAGCGGCTCGTCGAGTGGGGCGTCGACACGATCTTCGGGTTCCCGGGCGACGGCGTCAACGGTATCTTCGAAGCGCTCCGGACGCATCAGGACGCCATCAAGTTCATCCAGGTCCGTCACGAGGAGGCGGCCGCGTTCGCGGCCTGCGGCTACGCGAAGTACACCGGCCGGCTTGGCGTGTGCCTGGCCACCTCCGGTCCCGGAGGGATCCACCTGCTGAACGGCTTGTACGACGCGAAGTGTGATGGCCAGCCCGTCCTGGCGATCACCGGCCACACCTTTCACGATCTCATTGGCACGCACTTCCAGCAGGACGTGGACCTCGATCGGCTGTTCATGGACGTCGCGGCGTTCAGCGAGCGTGTGATGGGACCGGCGCACGTCATCAACGTTGTCGACCTCGCAGTGAAGACCGCGCTCGCGCAGCGCACGGTGACCCACGTGACGATTCCAAAGGACATTCAGGAGTGGACGAGCGCGGATGAGTCACGCTCGTCCGGAAACGTTCCGGGCCACAGCGCCGATCTGTTCGAGGCCGAACATCCGATGCCGTCGTCAGCGCGGCTGCAAAAGGCCGCCGATCTGCTCAATGCCGGATCGCGCATCGTGATTCTCGCGGGCCGAGGCTGTCTGGCCGCACGCGCCGAAGTGCTCGAGCTGGCGGAAAAGGTCGGGGGGCCGATCTTGAAGCCGCTGCTCGGCAAGGCAGTGGTACCGGACGACAGCCCCTACACCACGGGCGGCATCGGCCTGCTCGGGACGGCGCCCTCGCAGGACGCCATGGAGGAATGCGATACGTTGCTCATCGCGGGCAGCAGCTTCCCTTATCTGGAGTTCTACCCGAAGCGCGGGCAGGCGAAAACGATCCAGATCGACATCGATGCTTCGCGCACCGGACTGCGCCACGCCGTCGACGTGGGCCTGGTCGGCGATTGCCGGAAGGTGCTGCGCGCGCTACTGCCGCTCGTCAAGCAGAAGTCCGATCGGCGGTTCCTCGAAAAGGCCCAGGAGCGGATGAAGAAGTGGAACCACCTGATGGAGAAGCGCGGCACGCGGACGGACCTGCCGCTGAAGCCGCAGGTCGTTGCCCACGAATTGAACAAGCTTCTCGCGAACGATGCGATCGTATCGGCGGACAGCGGAACGATCGCCACGTGGGCCGCTCGCTATGTCCAAATCCGCGGCACGATGCAGTTCTCGCTCTCCGGAACGCTGGCCACTATGGCGAACAGCTTGCCCTACAGCATCGGCGCCGCCGTCGCCTATCCCGGCCGTCAGGTGGTCTGCATCGTCGGCGACGGCGGCTTCACCATGTTGATGGGCGAAGTGGCGACGCTGGTCAAACATGGACTACCCGTCAAAGTGATCATCTTCAAGAACAACGTGCTGGGGATGATCAAGTGGGAGCAGATGGTGTTGGGCGCGACGCCACAGTTCGGTGTGCAGTTGCAGCCGATCGACTTCGCCGCCTATGCGAGGAGTTGCGGGGCGGGCGGTTTCACGGTGGATCAGCCCGCGGAAGTCGCATCCGTCCTGCGCCAGGCGTTTGCCCATCCGGGGCCCGCCATCGTGGAGGCGGTGGTCGATCCGAACGAGCCACCGCTGCCCGGCAAAATCACGACCGAGCAGGCCTGGCATTTCGCCGAAGCGCTGGCCAAAGGCGAACCTGATCGCTGGAACATCATCAAGACAGTCATCGAGAACAAGGTTCGCGAAGTGATTTGAGCGGCATAAGGAGATCCCCACG
>JADGOA010000328.1 GCA_017883215.1 Thermoanaerobaculia bacterium
AGACGCGCGTTTCTCGCGTCCGCCCACCGACCCGCGACCCCTATTGGTTCTTGGCCAGCTTTTCCAGTCTCGCGCGCAGCTCTTCCTGCCGTGCGCGTGTCTGCGCCACCACCGCCGCCGGCGCGTTGTTCACAAATTGCTCGTTGGCGAGGTTCGTGTCCAGTGCGGCCAGCTCTTTGCGGCTCTTCTCGATCTCGCGCTGCGTCCGCTCGAGCTGCTCTTTCGTGATCGTCTTCTCGGGGAACTCGATCCCGATCGGGAAGCCGGAGATCACGTCGTGCTGCGCGGTTTCGGGAATCGCTTCGTTGATGATCGTGGCCTCCAGTCGGGCCAGGTCGTTGAGCAGGTAGCTGACCTTCGCGAAGAACGTCGCCTCCCGCTCGTCGGTGACCGTCACGTAGAGCTTGAAGCGGTCCTTCGGCGTGAATCCGCGCTCCGCCCTGGCGTTGCGAACGGTGGTGACCATCGCCTGCACGGCGGTGATCAGCCTCTCGGCTTCCAGGTCCTCGAGGATTTCTTCCGTGATCGGATACGGCGCCACCATGATCGACGGTTCGATCCCCCCGAGCTTCTGCCAGATCTCCTCGGTGACGAAGGGCATGAACGGATGGAGAAGCCGCAATGATCGGTCGAGCACCTCCAGCAGCACGCGCTTGGTCCGTTTCCGATCGTCGTCGTTGCCGTGCCTGCCGAGGAGCACCGGCTTGACCATCTCCAGGTACCAGTCACAGAACTCGTGCCAGAAGAACTTGTAGAGGGTGCTCGCCGCCTCGTCGAAGCGGTAGATGGAGAGGTTCTTGTTGACGCTGCTCGTGGCGTCGTTGAGGCGGGAGAGGATCCACCGCTCCACGGTGCCGAGGTCGTCGCGCTGGATCGGGCCGCTGTCTTTGAGCTCCACGTCGAGGTGCATCAGCGCGAATCGCGAGGCGTTCCAGATCTTGTTGACGAAGGCCGAGTAGCCCTGGATGCTGCTCTTGCCGAGGGGGATGTCGCGGCCGGAGGCGTTGATGGCCAGCGTGAACCGCAACGCGTCCGCCCCCACATCGTCGATCACGGTCAGCGGGTCGATGACGTTCCCCTTCGTCTTCGACATCTTGTCCCCGTGCTCGTCGCGCACGAGGCCGTGGATGAACACCTGGCTGAATGGCGCCTTCCCCGTGAAGCGAAGGCCCATCATGATCATGCGCGCCACCCAGAAGAAGAGGATGTCGAATGCGGTGATCAGGACGTCCGTCGGATAGAAGATCTCGTAGTCGGCCGTCTTCTCCGGCCATCCCATGGTCGAGAACGGCCACAGGCCCGACGAGAACCAGGTGTCGAGAACGTCCGGATCCTGCGTGATGGCTGCCGATCCGCATTCCGGACAGCTCGCCGGCTCGGCCTCGGTGACGATCGTGTGGCCGTTGTCGCAGTAGTACGCCGGGATGCGATGGCCCCACCACAGCTGGCGGGAGATCGTCCAGTCGCGGATGTTCTCCATCCAGTTGAAGTACGTGGCTTCCCAGCTCTGCGGGATGATCTGCACGTCGCCGTTGCGCACCGCCTCGATGGCCGGCCTGGCCAGCGGCTCGATCTTCACGAACCACTGCCGCGAGATCATCGGTTCGATGTCGGTGTCGCACTTGCCGTGGACGCCGACGGCATTCGCGTACTCCTTCGTCGATTTCAGGAAGCCTTCGTCCGAGAGTTGCCGCACGACGGCTTTGCGCGCATCGGCGCGATCGAGCCCCTCGAACGCTTTGCCGGCGGCAGCCGTCATCCTGCCGGTCTCGTCGATCACCTGAATCTGCGGCAGGTCGTGGCGCAGCCCGGCTTCGTAGTCGTTCTTGTCGTGCGCGGGCGTCACCTTCACCACGCCCGTGCCGAACTCCGGATCGACGAGGATGCGGTCGGCGACGATCGGAATGACCCTGCCGATGATCGGCACCTTCACCTGACGGCCGATGACGTCCTTGTAACGCTGGTCGTCGGGATGAACGGCCAGGGCGGTGTCGCCGAGCATCGTCTCCGGCCGTGTGGTGGCGACGGTCAGGCGCTGGTTCGTTCCTTCGACCGGATATTCGATCTCGTAGAGCTTGCTGTTGCGGTCGCGGTACTCGACCTCGATGTCGGAGATCGCGGTGCGGCAGAACGGGCACCAGTTCACGATGGCGATGTCGCGGTAGATCAGTCCGTCCTCGTACAGGCGGACGAACACGTGCCGGACGGCGCGCGAGAGGAGCGGGTCGAGGGTGAAGCGCTCCCGCGTCCAGTCGACGGATGTGCCGAGGCGGGTGAGCTGGTCTTTGATGAGGTCGGCGTGTTGCTCTTTCCACTCCCAGATCTTTTCGACGAACTTCTCGCGCCCGAGGTCGAAGCGGGAGAGCCCTTCCTTGGCGAGCTCCCGATCCACCACCATCTGCGTGGCGATGCCGGCGTGGTCTGTGCCGGGCAGCCAGAGCGTGTTGAAGCCGCTCATCCTCTTCCAGCGGACGACGATGTCCTGGAGCGTGTTCACGAGCGCGTGGCCGATGTGCAGACGGCCGGTGACGTTCGGCGGGGGGATGACCATCGAGAACTTCGGACGGTCACGGTCGACGACGGGAGTGAAATACTCTCCGCGCTCCCAGAACTGATAGATGCGCTGCTCGAATTCGGCGGGCTCGTAGCGTTTGGCTAGTTCTTCCTTCATTGGCGTCAGCGGCGGGCGATTATAAGTGCAGGGGTCGGGGCTCGGGGGTCGGGGGTCGGGGAGGCCGTCGGAACTGATCGATTTCTGCCGGGCAGAGAACCGGGCGTCGCGCTGTTCTTCTGGTCTCGAACCCCGACCCCGACCCGCACCTGTGGACAGCGACGGCCCGGACAACAGAAGAATGATCCTCGGCATCGAAACCTCCTGCGACGAAACCTCCGTGGCGCTGCTCGAGCGCGACGGGACGGTGCGCGTCAACCACATCGCTTCGCAGATCGCGCGGCATCAGCCGTTCGGCGGCGTCGTGCCGGAGATCGCTTCGCGCGAGCATCTGCAGCATCTCTTTTCGTTGGTGACACGATCACTCGAAGACGGCCGTGCGACGTGGCAGGACGTCGAATCGATCGCAGTGACGAGCGGGCCGGGGCTCATCGGCGCGCTGCTCGTCGGCGTCGCCGGCGCGCAAGGCCTGGCCTACGGTCTCGGCATCCCGATCATTCCGATCAATCACCTCGAAGGGCACATCTTCTCCCCGTACCTGCAGAGCGATGGGGCCTCGATCCCGCTGCCGGCGCGCTTTCTCAGCCTGGTCATCTCCGGAGGCCATTCGTCGATCTACGATGTGCGCGCGCCACACGGCGGCCCGGCAGAGGTGCGCATGCTCAACCGCACGCGCGACGACGCCATCGGCGAGACGTTCGACAAGGTGGCGAAGTTCGTCGGGCTTCCGTATCCCGGCGGCCCGGAGATCGAGAAAGAAGCGCGCAAGGGACACGCCGATCCCAAGCGCTTTCCGCTCCCCATCGCACACTTCAAGGACGACTCCGCCGACTTCTCGTACTCGGGGATCAAAGCGGGAGCCATCCGGCTGGCGCGCGAGCATCAGATCGGCGTCGCCGGTGATCCCGCCGCGCTCGCCGACTTCTGCGCGGCGTTCCAGGATGCGCTGTTCGCCCAGCTGTTCGACAGGCTCGACGTCATCTGGGCGAGGTTGAAGTCCGAAGGCGCGCCGCTGCCGAGCGAAGTCGCGATCGCCGGGGGCGTTGCCGCGAACGGCGTTCTGCGCGACCGGATCGCGGAGTGGGGGAACGCCCGCGGCGTCATCGTCCGCCTGCCCGAGAAGCGCTATTGCACCGACAACGCGGCCATGATCGCGTTCGCCGGACTGCAGAAACCGGAGGCGGCGACCGATCCCCGGCGGGTTGCTGCGCGGTCGCGGATTCGTTGAGGGGCCGGTTCACCGGGTCACCGGGTCACCGGGTCACGAGGTTGCGAGGTCACGAGGTGCTTCCAGTCGAGGCCCTTCTCCCCCGCGGCAGCGGGGGAGAAGGTGGCCGAAGGCCGGATGAGGGGGCACCTCGCAACGCCGTAACCTCTTGACCTCGCAGCCCAACGGCAACCGGCCTCGACCGCGCGTAACCTTTCGGCGTCCAGCGACGTCCAACTCAGCGAACGAACTGAAAAGGATCTGGTCTCCTACACCCTCCTCTTCATCGGCACCAAAAGGGCCCCGCGCGCGACCGCGGGGCCCTTTCTTTTTCCATCCGCGCGCTCCA
>JADGOA010000044.1 GCA_017883215.1 Thermoanaerobaculia bacterium
GCGGCGGAGGACAGCGAGGGATCCCCCGCACTCCCAGGGGTGGCGGGGGATTCCTCGCCGCGCTCCACCCCTCCGGGGTTCCGCCGGCTCGGAATGACACGCGCGCCGCGGCGGCGCGAGGACGGGCAGTGACGCCCCCTCACTCTTCGACCAGCGTTCCGAGCAGCTGCGATTCGCCGTCCTCGCCGGGCATGAGGGTGGCGTTCACGAGGCCGGTGACCAGCGATCCATCCTTTCGCTTCAGATGCAGGCGGATGCTGGTGATGGAGCGCTCGCGCTGCAGGCGTTCGAGAAACGCCTCGCGTTCCGAGCGCTGCTGATAGAGGGACCAGCTCTCGCAGGCCAGCAGCTCTTCGCGTGACTCGTAGCCGAGGTACGCGGCGAAGGCGGCGTTGCAATCGAGGAAGCGGCCGTCGGCGGTGCTGCGGAAGACGCCCGCCACGTTGCGCTCGAACAGCATCCGATAGCGTTCCTCGGAAGCCTGGCACTCCCGAAACTGCCGCGCCAGCATGAGAGCGCCAGAGGTGAGGCCGGCCAGCAACTGCGTGGCGTAGGCATCGAGATCGTCGAACGCACCGCGCGAACGGGACATCACCGCCAGCGTCCCCGCGATGTTCTTGCCGCCACTGAGCGGAGCGAAGACCATCGAGCGAAGGCCGATGCCGCGGCAGGCCCCCGCGTCGGCGCGGCCGTCGATGTCCGTGTCTTCGCAGCGAACGATGGTCATGCCGCAGATCGCGGTGCCGGCCACCGTGTCGGCGAAAGGGAAACGGCTTCGTTCCAGCGTTGCCGCGGTGCTCGAGGCGGCGTGGCAGACCAGTTCGTCCCCTTCGACGAGCAGGATCATCGCCGCCGCTCCGGTGGTGATCGCCGGGGCACGCCGCGCCACCAGTTGCATGACCTGGTCGGGATCGGTGGCAGCCGAAAGGACATCCTGCTGCAGGGCGATGACCGCAGAAAACCGCGCGGCCATGTCGATGGTCGACGGCATGGGAAGCTCCTTCGCTCTTGTGGTGTGTCAACTCTCTCACGCAATGTCCAGCCAATCGAACCAGACCGGATGATTGCTCTTGTACCACTGCAGGACTTTCCGGATGGCCTCCTGCTTTTCGTGGGGCATGACCGCTTCTTCGATGCGGTCGAAGTGGACGCAGATCTTCTCGCCGACGTGCTCGAGCGCCTGCGAGAGCATCGTCTGCAGCTCATTGCGGATGCGCCCGGAGTCGGAGATCTTCACCGGCCGAGTGGTGGGGTCGATCCCCGACATGAAGCGGACGAGGAGGGGACTGAATACCTGACGGGCCTTGTCGAGCGGTTCCATCAGCCGGAAGGTGAAGGTGACTCGCGACGAGGCTTTCCTCGTGGCCAGAAGTGTGGTGACGCGGTACCGTCCATCGCCCAACAGCGTCACGCCCCTCGCGCCGGTATAAGGGTCATCGCACATGTAGCCGATGCTGGCCAGGACGCTCCAGTTCTTCTCGGGCAGGAAGTCGTCTGCGCGCAGCACCCGCTTGCCAAGAGGGATGTTCGAGTTCTCGGCCTCGCGAATGGCCTCCTTGTAAGTATTCACGCGGCCGGTCTCAACCTCGCTTCCGCCGATGATCTCGGCCACGCGCGTGGCGAAATCGGCAGAGGCGGGGTCCAGCTGCATCAACCGGCCCTCGACATCGCAGGGCAGATTGAAGGTCGACGAAAAGATCGACATGGTGGCATCGACGTCCAGCACCTCGCAGAGGCTGGCCGCCTGCATGGCTTCGGCCGTGGCGGCGTAGCCGTCGCAGAGAAAAACGTGTGTGGCGCCCTCGCCGTCTTTCCAGCTGCCGACCAGAAAGGTCGGTGCGTACGTGCCGGAATCGGTGAACACACCGATGCCGGCGGGAGTCTTCCAGCCGTCCTCGACGAGGTGAGCGCCGAGAGCCTTCCACTCTTCCCACAGTTTGCCGAGGCGTGCCACTCGGCTCTTCCCACGTAACGTCCAGACGTGGATGTTCTCTCGCCGGATGCCTGGGTACGCCGCCTCGATGGACGCGATCACCTGCTTCCGCGGCGTCCGGTAATCGAGGAGCACCGAAGCGTCGTGCGCCGCGTCCGCCACGCGTCGCGGGACGGTGAGACAGCCCATGTACGACTCGTAGGGCTTGGACATGCGCAGCGGCGAATCGAACAGATGAAAGACGGCCATCGGCCCGGTGGTCTTTCCTTCGGCGAATCGCGAAGTATTCTCGAGCGTGTCGACCGCCGCCCCCCACAAGGTGATGCCGCGGTTCTGAAGCCATCCGTAGAACTGCTCGAAGGTATGTCCCGGCTCGTTGAGGAGCCGGCGCACGCGGCGGTCGACGATACGCGCCACTTCCGGACGCGCGTAGACGCGGCCGAAGCCGAGGAGCGGATTCGCGCCCATCTCCGGGGTTTCGCCGGCCTTCGGCATCAGGCCCTCGCCGAGCGAAACCATGATGGCGTGGTTTTCGGGAAGCGTCCTGGTGAGGTGCCAGAGACCTTCGCTCATCACGTACGCGCTGATCGCGTCGGCCGATTTCTTGACCTGGTTGTACGTGGCTTTGTCCTGTCCGGCACCGGCGCCGAACTCTCCGAACAGGCTGGTGCCGAGCGCGGTCGCCGCCGAGGTCATGGCCAGGCAGCGCGCGATGCCGCGCGGAGCGAAGGTGACGGCGGAAACGGGTTCGCTCTGATGGCGCTCCACCTCCACGTCTTCCAGCCAGAGATGGAAGCGGAGCAGGACTGGCCGGGTGTCGAAGGCCCACTGAGCGATGAGGTTGCGCTTGGCAGTAGCGTCCATTTGGTCCTTTCGGGGGAATGAGAACGGCATTCTATGGGGAGAATAGGACCTATGGAATGGGACCTATGGGACCAATGGAACGAAGGCAGTCGCAGACGTCCCATAGGTCCTATAGGTCCCATTGGTCCCTTTCGTCCTATTCGCCGCTCCCATCCGTTCTCTCACTCGTTCTCCTCATACGGCGTCGAATCGCACGCGGCGGTCGAACAGCTCCGCGAAATAGCGCGCCCGTTTCTTCGCCATCGCAATTTCGACCGAGGCTTTGGACCGCGCGCGCACGCGAAAGCGGACTTCGGCCCCGACCTGCACGGCCACGTCGCGCACGGCCTGCCGGTGGCTGCGGTCGAGGGCCTCGGCGATTCTCAGAATCGCCACGAGCTTCTCCACGTCGCCGCGCTGTGCCGGGGTCAGCTCCTCGAGATTCTGGTGCACGTCCAGCGGGATCCCTTTCCGGTGATACCGCGCCACGTTTGCGACGACGATCAGTTGATCTTCCGTGAAGCCCCGCAGCGAAGCGTGGCGGACGATGTAGTAGCTGTGCTTGTGATACCCGCGGTCGCTCACGTGCATGCCGGTCTCGTGAAGGATGGCGGCCATCTCCAGCAGTTCCCGGCTTTCCGGCGGCAGGGCGTGGAGCTTCACCGTCTGATCGAAAATGCGCAGCGCCAGGCGGGCCACGAGGCGGCCGTGGCGCTTGTCGCATTCGCTGCGGTCCGCGAGCTCGATCGCGGCGGCGCGGCGGAGAGCGGCCCCTGCCGCCGCATCGATGTCGCTCTCGGCGAGGCGGGTCTGCAGGATCCCCTCGCGGATTCCCGCCGGCGAGGCGAGCAGCGACTGCACCTCCAGCGTGTCGAGGATGGCGTGAAGGATGACGGCGCCGGCGACCACCGTCGCAGCCCGCTTCTCGTCGATGCCGAATTTTGCGATCCGATCCTTGGCCGATGTGGTGGCGAGCAGCCCGACCAGATCGGTGAGGGCCTGGAAGGTGAGGGCGCGCGGCGCCGATGTGGGCGCGCTGTCGGACGCGCCGGCAGCCATGTTGGTCAGAGCCTGAATCGTTCCGGAGGTGCCGATGCACATGTCGACGCCGATGCCGCGCACCCGTTTCTGCACGCGGCGAAGGTGCTCGACGACGTGGTCGCGGCAGGCGGCGATATCGGCGAAGACGCAGTCGTCCTGCAGGTGGAATCGCTGGGCGAGCCGGAGCGAGCCGAGCGGCTCGCTGGCGGTGAAGTAGATCTCGCCGGCCGTCCCCACGATGAACTCGACGCTGCCGCCGCCGATGTCGATGCAGAGGACCGTGCTGGCCCCGAGATCGACCGCCGAGCGGATGGCGGAGTAGATGTAGTGCGCCTCTTCTTCGCCGGAGATGACCTTCGGCTTGATGCCGGCCGACTCTTTGACGCGCCGCAGGAAGTCGCGGCGGTTGGGTGCCTCCCGGACCGCGCTGGTGGCTACGGCCAGGATCTCTTCCACTTCCCATCCGCGCGCCACCTCGCACATTTTCGTGATGGCCGCGACCCCGCGCTCGATGGCATCCTCGCTGAGCGGCGCCCCATCGAGGCTGCTCAGCCCCAGCTGCACCATTTCCTTCTCTCTGTCGACGACGCGGTAGCCGCCCCGGCCGGCTTCGCCGATGATCATGTGGATCGAGTTCGTCCCGATATCGATGGCAGCGATGCGGCGCGCGGCAGTAGGCACGGCGGTATTGTGCATCGGCGAGCGCTCCGGCGCTCAATGACCAGCTGTTTCATGGCGAATTCACCTCGCCGTCACTGACTCTCCGCGGCGCGTTGATAGGCTTCGCCAAGCCATAGGAGGCCTGTGCAAATGAGTCAGAGAAGTTTCGTTCGAGTCGTTCTCGTGTGCCTGGTGCTTGCCGCATCGTCATCGGGGTCATTCGCGCAATCAGCCCCCACGGCCGCGTCCGCACGGCCCGACGACACTCCCTCCTTCAAGGTCGGTTCGATGATCTTCGCCGACTACACGTACCAGCTGTCGCCGGAGGCGAAGGACACGGACGGGAACACCATCCACAACTCGTCGTTCAACATCGGCCGCGCGTACATCAACTTCACTGGCAATCTGAATCACCTGATCTCGTTCCGCGTCACCCCCGACATTGCGCGCGAAAGCGGCAGCGGAAGCTCACTTTCCGGCAGCTACACGTTTCGCCTGAAGTACGCCTTCGGACAGTTCAACCTCGACGATTGGACGACGAAGGGCTCCTGGATCCGCCTGGGCATGCAGCAGACGCCGCTGATCGACTACGAGGAGACGATCTACCGCTACCGCTTCCAGGGAACGACATTCACTGATCGCGAGGGCTTCATCAGCTCCTCCGACACCGGCCTCTCCGCGCACTGGAACCTGCCCGGCAATTACGGCGACGTTCACGGCGGGTTCTATAACGGCGAGACGTACGCGAAGGCCGAGGTGAACAACGAGAAGGCCTTTCAGCTCAGGGCGTCGCTGCGGCCGCTGCCGTCGAACGGATTCTGGAAAGGTCTGCGTGTCACCGGGTACCTCCATCAGGACCAGCCGGTGCAGGGGGCGAAGCGCGAGCGGGCGGTCGGTCAGGTGACGTTTGAGCACCCTGTGGTGAATGCCGGGTTCGATTACCTGACGGCGAAGGATTCGAGCTCAGCGACCAAGCCGGTCGCCGATGCCAGCGGATACTCGCTGTGGCTGACGCCAAAGCTCGGTACGAGCGGCTGGGAGATGCTGCTCCGCCACGACGAGCTGAAACCCAACAAGAGCATCGGCGGTCAGAAGCGAAAGCGAGACATCGCCGGGGTGGCGTACTGGTTTCCGCATCTGAACAAGGTCACGTCGGCATTGATGGTCGATTACGACTCACTGAAACAGGCCAACTTCTCTCCGTCGCGTCCGAACGACACGCGGTACGGGCTGAAGATGCTGATCAGTTTCTAGGGGGGCAGCCCGATCGTCCAGGATCGAAGGGCGCGTGCGCGCCCGTGCAGAGTTTAGCGGCGGCCGCCAGGCCGCCGTAGGTGGTCGTTGTCGCCAGCGTCGAGGGCGCGGAGCGCCCGACACTTTGTCGCCGGACGATTCTGTCGGGCGCTGCGCGCCCTTCCACGCTGAATCACGTCTGTGTCGGCGGCCTGCCGGCCGCCGCTAAGCTCTTTCGGCGGCTCCGCCGCCTTGCGCTCGCGTACCTCTCAACGGGAGAGCGGGCGCACTGCCGTGCGCCCCTGCAGTAGAGCGGGGGATATCATCCCAATATGTTCGAGATCGACAAGCTGCGCGTAGATCCGGCCGAGCCATTCGACATCAGCAAGCACGATCCCGGCGACACCGGGCTCGCTCCGGGCGACAAGGAGGAGACGGAGCGCACGAGCGCCGAGCTCGAGCTGAAGATCGACGAGTTGCAGGAGCTTCTGTACGCCGGCCACCAGCACAAGTTGTTGATCGTGCTGCAGGGGATGGACACCTCGGGCAAAGACGGCACCATCCGCCACGTCCTGCGCGGGGTGAGCCTGCAGGGAGTGCGCGTCATCTCGTTCAAGAGACCGACCGAGGTCGAGCTCGATCACGACTTTCTCTGGCGTGTTCACTCCCAGACGCCCGCCGCCGGCGAGATCGTCGTCTTCAACCGCAGCCACTACGAGGACGTGCTGGTCGTCCGCGTTCACGAGCTGGTGCCCAAGGAGCAGTGGAAGCAGCGCTACGAGCAGATCAACGCCTTCGAAAAGATGCTGACGGAGAACGGCGTCACGATTCTCAAGTTCTTCCTTCACATCAGCAGCGACGAGCAGCGGAAGCGGCTGCAGGACCGCCTCGACGATCCGACGAAACGGTGGAAATTTCAGCACGGCGACATCGAGGAGCGGAAGCTCTGGGGCGATTACATGAAGGCCTACGAGCATGCCATCGAGAAGACCTCCACCGATTGGGCGCCGTGGTACGTCGTCCCGGCGAACCGGAAGTGGTACCGGAACTGGGTCGTGGCGAGCGCGATCGTGCGTACGCTCGAGAAGTTGAAGATGGAGTATCCGCAGCCGGATTTGTCGAAGGAAGTGATCGAGTAACGGTTGGCCGAATGTGGCACAGACACTCCTGTCTGTGCCTCGGCCTCCCTGCAGAAAAGCACAGACAGGAGTGTCTGTGCCACACAGCTTGCCGCGCATGCGGACGCGCTGCTGCGCGTCCCGACGGCATCCTGGTCGCTACCCACCACGGGGGACCGCCGGGCGGGGACGCCCGGCGGTGGCGGACGAGGACGTCCGCACTCCTAGTGACCGTTCTTGCCGGAAAGCGCTTCTTCGAGGCGATTGGCGACGGTTCGAACGACTTCCAGGCGCGCGTAGCGTTTGTCGTTGGCCGGAATCAGCGTCCAGGGTGTCAAGGCGCAGCTGGTGCGGCTGACCATGTCGTGCACGGCGGAGTTGTACGGCAGCCACTTCTCGCGGTTCCGCCAATCCTCCTCGGTGATCTTGTGCTGTTTGTACGCGATCTCCTGACGTTCCTTGAACCGGCGGAGCTGCTCATCCTGGTCGATGTGCAGCCAGAATTTCATGAGAATGATGCCTCTCTCGACGAGCTGCTCTTCGAAATCGTTGATCTCCCGGTAAGCGCGCGACCACTCGTCGACCTTCGCGAACTTCTCGACCCTCTCCACGAGCACGCGGCCGTACCAGGAGCGGTCGTAGATGGTCATGTGGCCGGCGCGGGGAATCTGGCGCCAGAAGCGCCACAGGTAATGCTGGGCCCGCTCCTCATCGGTTGGCGCGGCGACGGAGATGACGCGATACAGGCGGGCGTCGACCGGTGCGATGACGCGGCGGATGGCGCCTCCTTTCCCGCCGGCGTCCCATCCCTCGAAGATGATGACGGTCGAGCGCTGCTGGTTCCACGCTTTCCAGGCCAGCGAACCGAGATTCGACTGGAGCTTCGACAGTTGTTTGCCGTACTTGTCGGGATCGGCTGTTTTGGCCACGTCGACGCGGTCGAGGACGGTCTGTCCGGGCGAGGTGAGCGCCGCTTCTTCATCGGCCTGAGCGACGACCACGGTCGGAGCCTGCTTGCTCTCCTTGATGGTCACCAGGTCTTCGAGCGCTTCCAGGACCATACGGGCCACCGTCAGGTCGCGATACCGCGCGTCGGTCGCTTCGATGATCCGCCACGGGGCCTCGGCGGTATCGGTCATGCGGATGGCCCGCTCCGAGACGGTGGCGAAGCGCTCGTACTGCTTGGCGTACTGCTTTGCATCCGGGCCGTAGATCGAGTTCGATTTCTTCCGCTTCGATTTCTCGATCAGCCGCTCGTCCTCGACTTCCTTCGGAAGGTGCAGCCACAGCTTGAGAATGAGCGAGCCGTCCTGGGCGAGCATGTGCTCGAAGAACGTGATGCGCTGCAGCTCGCGGTCAAAATCGGCCTTGCTCGAGCGCTTGAAGACGCGATCGACGATCGGCTGCGTGTACCACGAGCCGAACAGGATGCCGATCGTGCCCCGCGGCGGGAGCGTGCGCCAGAAGCGCCAGTAGCGCGGGCGCTCGCGCTCCTCGTCGGAGTCGCGCCAGAACGCGTGGGCGCTGATGCCGCGGGCATCCAGCCACTCGTGCAGGCGGTTCACCACTTCGCTCTTGCCCGCCCCTTCCACACCGGAGACGATCACGATCACCGAGTGCTTCGTCGTGCGCAGAGCGCGCTGCGCGGCGAGAAGGCGGGAACGGATTTCCGGAAGTGCGAGCTCGTACTCATCCTTCGGGATCGACCGTCGCAATTCGGCGGCTTCAAACATGCGACCTCCTCCTCGTTATCCGAGAAAGTGATCAGTGATCAGTGAGCAGTGATCAGTAGGGGGACTGATCACTGATCACTAATCACTGATCACTCGTTGCAGTTTCGCCTGGACCAGCGGGGGCTGGGCGGGCCACCGCTATTTGTGTTTCTTCTTTTTCGCTTTCCGGCGGAACGATCCGGGTCTGCGGACCATCTCGTCATAGGGGCCGAGCTTCACCGCCTCCGCGCGGGCGATGGCGATGAAGGCTTCCTGGCTGCGGACCGGCGTGCCGTCGGGCTTGCGGCGCTCGTACTTGCCGTCCGATCGGAGACTCCAGCTCTTGACGTTGTCGGCGAGGGAGACGGGCAGGAGCTGCTCCTCGATGCGCTTGATCACCGCTTCGGAGCGGACAGGCCACGTCACCTCGACGCGCCGGAAGAAGTTACGGGGCATCCAGTCGCCGCTGCTGAGGAAGAACTGAGGCGTGCCGCCGTTCTCGAACCGGAACACGCGCGAATGTTCGAGGAAACGGTCCACGATCGAGATCACGTCGATGTTCTCGCTGAGGTTCGGCAGGCCGGGAACAAGGCAGCAGATTCCGCGGACGAGCAGCTGCACGCGCACGCCGGCGCGGCTGGCGCGGTAGAGCGCCGCGATGACGGTCTTGTCGACGAGCGCATTCATCTTGGCCACGATGCGCGCCGGCTTCCCCTCTTTGGCGTTCCTGGTCTCGCGCTCGATCATCTCCAGCACCCAGGCGTGATAGTCCATCGGCGCGACGATGAAGTTCCGCCACTTGATCGGGAGCTGCTCGTGGTCGATCAGCTCCTGCACGCCCGCCGTGCTGAAGCCGGTGAGGAGGTTCATCAGCTGCGCGGCGTCGGCTCCGAAATCCGGATCGCAGGTGAAAAAGTCGATGTCGTTGTAAACGCGCGCCGTGACGGCGTTGTAGTTTCCGGTCGAGAGGTGGACGTACCGCCGCAACTCGCGCCCTTCCCGCCGCACCACCACGCAGATCTTGGAATGCGTCTTCATCCCGAACAGACCGTAGACGACCTGAACGCCGGCCTGCTCGAGCTGCCGCGACCAGCTGATGTTCTTCTTCTCGTCGAATCGCGCCTGCAGCTCGACCACCGCCGTGACCTGCTTCCCGACCGCAGCAGCCCGCGCCAGCGCTTCGATGATCGGTGAACCGACGTCGGTGCGATACAACGTCTGCTTGATCGCCACGACGTCTGGATCTTCCGTGGCTGACTGCACCAGCTCGATCACCGTCGCAAACGACTCGTAAGGGCGGTGCAGCATGATGTCCCCGCGACGCATGATGGCGAAGATGTCCTCGGCCGTCGCCAGCTGCGCAGGGATTCGTGGATTGAACGGCTTGTCTTTCAACGCCGGCGCGTCGATGTCGTCGTACAGCTGCCTCAGATCTGCGATCTTCAGGGGGCCGGGAGCGAGAAAGACTTCCGTCGGCGTGCAGGAAAGCGACTTCGTCAGCAGCTGCACGAGCGCTTCGTCCGCCGACGAGGAGATCTCCAGCGAGACGACTTCCTGTCGCTCGCGCCGGCGTAGTTCCATCTCTACGCTTTTGAGCAAATCCTGAACGTCGTCTTCCGTGATCGAGATGTCGGAGTTGCGGACGACCCGGAACGGCGCGGAACGGCGCAGCTGCAGACCAGGGAAGAGCCGTCCTATGTGCGACGAGACGATGTCTTCGACCAGCACGTAACGGTTCTTGTCGACCGGGACCAGTCGCGGCAGCGACTCCGGGATCTTGAGGATGGCGAAGTGTCCCTCGCCGCGGCCGGAGTCGAGGAGCATGGCCACGTTCAGCGTCAGATTGGCGATGAACGGAAAGGGATGGCTGGGGTCGACGGCCAGCGGCGTGAGGATCGGCTCGATCTCGCGGGTGAAGTAGTCCTCGATCTGCGCGCGTTCCTTCTTGCCGAGGTCGGCAACCGCTTCGATGCGGATGTTCTCTTTGCGCAGCGCCGGCACCAACTCGTCGCCGAGGCAGCGATAGATGTGCTCGAGCAGACGGCGGGAGCGGCGCCGCACCGCGTCGAGCTGCTCGCGGCTGTCGGCGACAACGCTGACTTCCGTCAGGTTCGCTTCGATGACGTCACGAAGCGTGCCGACGCGGATCATGTAGAACTCGTCGAGGTTGTTCGCGCAGATGGCCAGGAACTTGATCCGCTCGAGCAACGGCACGTCGTCGCTCTCAGCTTCGCCGAGGACCCGGCGGTTGAATTCGAGCCAGCTCAGCTCACGGTCGAACAGCGGCAACGCCTCGTCGGGTGAGATCGTCTCGACCGCGCGCGCCGCCTCCGTAATGAGTGCAACCGTCCCCGGTTCTGTAGACTCCTGGAGCTGAGCCATTGCCCTGATACTAGTGCAGCCGGAAGGGGGCGGCAAACGCCAGTCCTGTGGGGCGGATCGGTCACGCCGATTGGTGAGATCCGGCACCCTGCACTTCAGAGCGGGAACGCGGTAAGCTCTTGTATCTGTCCCGAAGAGCCGAGAGAGGATCAATTCATGAGCGACGAATACGACTTCGCGATCGTGGGCGGAGCGCTTCTTCAACCCGCTGGCGAAACATCGCCTCTCGACCATCCGCCGGCGCCAGAGCCGGAGGGGGCGGTGCCAGCGAAAACTGACGCTGTGCCGGCGCTCGCAGAAAACGACGCGGCGCCCGCGACTCCGCCGTCCGATGCCGAGCAGCTGCCGCCCGAAAAGGCGAAGAAGCTGACGAAAAAGCGTTTCGAGAAGGAGCTCGAAGAACTGCGCGAGTCGTGGCAGGTCTTCGAGAAGGCGGTCGCAGCGAGCGGAACGAAACTCGTCGTACTCGTCGAAGGCCGCGACGCCGGTCGAGAACGGGGCGTCGTCAGCCGGATCGTCGAATTTGCCGACCCGCGGGTATGCCGGGTGGCGATGGTGGAGGCGCCTGGCGCCCGCGAGCGTTCCCAGTGGTTCCTGCAGCCCTACGTGGCGCACCTTCCGGCGGCGGGCGAGATCGCACTGTTCGACGGCGGCTGGTATGCCCGCGCGGCGCTGGACCGCGCCACGAGCACGTTCTCGCAGGAAGAGTACATCGACGTTCTGCGCGCCTGTGCCGACTTCGAGCGGGTGCTCGTTCGCTCCGGTGTCGTCGTCCTCAAGTACTGGTTGTCGGTCGAAGGCGATCGCGGGGAGCTTCTCGAGCAACTGACGAATCTGGCGAAGCGCTGGAATGTCAGCAGCAAAGAGCTCGGCGACCTCGATTACGCGACCATGCACGAGGAGATTTTTGCGTCGACGGATGTCGAAGAGGCGCCGTGGACGGTGGTCAGCCATCCCGACAAGCGCGAGGTGAGGCTGCAGTTCATTCGGAAGCTGGCCGGCTCGATGGCCGGTACCGCGCCGCCCCGCGAGGCCGGCTTGACGGACGAGGCAAGCGATCCGCCGCCTCCGGCCGAAGATCCTGCAGCGGGGGAAGAGTAGGCGCGGCACCGGAGCGCAGCGTGATCGGCCCAGCCTTAGCGTTCGAACCGGGTCGGCCGCCGTCGGCGGAGATCAAACGGCTCGCCATCGCGCTGGCTGACGACGCACTGCGCAATCTCGAGACGGCCCGGCACGGGCCGCGAGAAGAGGCGGTTCACGAGGCGCGCAAACGCTTCAAAGAGCTTCGAGCGCTGCTTCGACTCGTTCCCGGTGGGAAGCGGGGCGAGCGCGCCCGCGCCGAGCGGCGGTTGATCCGCGACGCCGGCCGCTCTTTGTCGGCCGCGCGCGACGCCGACATCCTCGCCGAGTCGTTCGAGAAACTGCGCGGCAGGTTCGGCAGCGCCATCGACGCTTCGCGCGACTTCCAGGCGCGGATCCTCGCCGGTGCTACCGAACAGCCCTTCGACACGACGTCCGCGGTGCAGCTCGTCGGCCGCGCCCGCAACGACGCCGCCCTCTGGATGTTGGACATGTCCGCCGACGACGTCTGTGCCGCTGTGCGACGGAGCTATCGCGCTTCGCGCCGGGCCATGAGCGAGGCGCTGGAGAGCCGTTCCGCCGCTGCCTTTCACGAGTGGCGGAAGCGAGAGAAGGATCACTGGTACCACGCCCGTTTCGTCGAGGCGAGCATCCCGGCCATGCATGCGCGCGAGCCGCTCCTTCACCGCCTCTCCAGGATCCTCGGCGATCACCACGACCTCGTCATCGTCCGCGACGCCGCGGCGCGCCACGCCAGCGGGGCCGATGCCGCCGCAGTGGTCAATCTGTCGATCCTCGCCAGGCAGCGCATGCGCGAGCTGGAAGCAGAAGCGGAAGCGGCAGGAGCCGCAGCCTTCGCGACGCCCGTCGATAGCTTTCGTGCCGAGCTTCGCCCGTCGGCGCCGGAGGCGTGATATGCAATCGGAGAGTTGCTCAGTTGCTCAGTTACTGAGTTGCTCAGTTGGGGCTTCGGGATCGGCCGCGGTCACTGAGCAACTGAGCAACTGAGCAACTGAGCAACTGGTAGTGAAAGGATAGCGATGAGCGATGCCGTCGTGACACCACATCCACCTGCCGCTCTGAACCGTTCTCCGTTCATCTCAGCCGGTGACGTCTGGGGGGGGCTGGCGGCCATGATGGTCGCCTTTCCTTCAGCCATCGCTTTCGGTGTGGTGATTTTCACGGCAGCGTCGCCATCGCTGGCGGGTGCGGGGGCGCTCGCAGGAATCGTCGGCGCCGCGGCGCTGGGCCTGGTGGCGCCGCTCGTCGGCCGAAACCGCGGGTTCATCACCGCGCCGTGCGCTCCCGCAGCGGCCGTGATGTCCGGCCTCGCCGCCGAGCTGGCGCAGAACGGCCACACGCCGATCAGCCGCATCCTCTCGGTGCTTGCACTCACGGCATTGCTATCCGGCGTCTTCCAGATCACCTACGGTCTGCTCCGTGTCGGACGGCTGATCAAGTTCATTCCTTACCAGGTGGTCAACGGGTACATGTCGGGCGTCGCGGTCATCATCGCCGCAACGCAGCTGCCGAAATTCCTCGGGATCCCGGGGGGAACGAAGCTCAGCCAGGCTCTCGTGGAGCCGCATTTGTGGCGATGGCAGGGGATGGCCGTCGGCACCGTCACGATCGTGGCCATGGTCGTCGCTCCGAAGCTGACGAAGATCGTTCCGGGAGCGATCATCGGGCTTGCCGCTGGCATCGCATCGTACTTCGCGATTGCCGCCGCCCGCCCGGAGTTGCAATCACTGGATGGGAATTCGTTCGTGATCGGCCCGATCCGGACGAGCGGCTCGCTGGCAGACGTGTTCATGTTCCGGCTTCACGCCCTCGGTTCGATCAGCGGCGCAGACGTCGCCATGATCATCGGTCCCGCGCTGACGCTTTCGGTTCTGCTGTCGATCGACACGCTGAAGACCGGCGTGGTTCTCGACGCGCTCACGCACGGCCGCCACAACTCCAACCGCGAGCTGGTGGCCCAGGGCGTGGCGAACGTCGCCTCGTTCATGTCCGGGGGTGTTCCGGGATCGGGAACGATGGGGCCGACGCTGGTGAACGTGACGAGCGGGGGTCGGTCGATGTGGAGCAGTGTGATCGAGGGAGCGCTCGTGCTCTTCGGTTTTCTCGCCTTCGGGAGGCTGATGGCCTGGGTTCCGATCGGCGCGCTGGCCGGAATCCTCCTGGTGATCGCCTGGCGCATGTTCGATTTCAAGATGTTCCGGCTGCTGACCATGCCGGGCGCCCGGCTCGATTTCGTGGTCATCGCGGCGGTGGTGGTGGTGGCCGAGGCAGTGGGGCTGATTCAGGCTGCCGTCGCCGGCGTGGTGCTGGCCAGCGTGATCTTCATCCGCAATCAGATCCGCGCCTCGGTGGTGGTGCGGAAAGCCGACTTGAGGCAGATGCGCTCGAACCGACGCCGTTCGGAAGAGGAGATACGCCTCCTCGATGCGCATGGTGGCGAAGGGCTGTTCGTGCAATTGCGCGGCGATCTGTTCTTCGGCACGACGGATCAGCTCTACGTCGAGCTGGAAAAGGACCTCGCGGAGAGACGCTTCATCCTTTTCGATCTCCGCCGGATCGAATCGATGGACTACACGGCCGCGCACCTGCTCACGCAGATGCAGGAGCGGCTCGCCGAGCGCGGCGGACAGCTGCTGTTCAGCGGGATGCCTTCGCGGATGCCGAGCCGCCAGGACATCAACGACTATCTGGCGGAGCTGGGAGTGGTCACGGCGGCGGCGCAAACCGTTTTCGAAACGCGGGACAGCGCCATCGAGTGGATGGAGGAGAAGATCCTTGCGGCGGCCGGGTGGGTTGCAGTGGAATCGAAGCCGCCGCTGGAGCTGCGAGAGATTCCGGTCATGAGCGGCCTCGACGAGCAGGCGCTGGCCGATCTCGAGACGGCCGTGCAGCGCCACTCGTACTCGGCGGGCGACAAGATTTTCGGGATCGGCGATGGCGGCGACACGATCTTCCTCGTCCGCAGCGGCAGGGTGCACATCCTTTTGCCGCTCCCAGGAGGGAAGCGGCATCACCTGGCCACGATGTGCCGCGGTGATTTCTTCGGGGAGATGTCGTTCCTCGATCGCCGGACGCGCTCGGCGGAAGCCGAAGCGGCGACCAAGACGGAGCTGTTCATTCTTTCGCGCGCCGCATTCGACGCCGTCATCCCCCGGAACGTGAAGCTGGCCACGAGCGTGTACGAACAACTGGCGCACGCGATCGCCACGCGTCTGCGGACCACCGACGCCGAGCTGCGTTCGCTGGAAGTGCGTTGATTCATCGGTTCGGGAGCGGTGATCTCGCTACGGCTCGTACTTCCTGGTGGGGAACATTTCGCTGCTGTCGAGGCTGAGTTTCGCGATCTTCTGAATGGCTTCGCGGGCGCTTTCGTCGCCGCTGAGATAGGCCTTCTTCAGCATCTGAACTTCGA
>JADGOA010000329.1 GCA_017883215.1 Thermoanaerobaculia bacterium
GAGGCGCTGGTTACCGGTGGTGTCGCTTCGCTCCACCACCGGCTACTCGCCCTCGCGCCTCCGGCGCGATCACCCGGCCGCTCCTCGGTCGTGGTTGGGTTGCGGGCGTGCGAAGCGAGCCCGCTCTGTGCCTCTGTGGTGAAAAAGAGGCCTGGTATCGCCGCGCTCCCGATTTCCGCACAGCCTCTCAGGATGACGGGAAAACAACAAACGGCCGGCGAGACGCCGGCCGTTTTCCATTGTGCTGTCTTCCTGACCTATTCGTTCGCGGCTTTCTTGCGGTTCTTCAACTTGGACAGGAGGTAGTCGCCGTTCATGCGGGCGATGAAGTCCACCGAAATGCCCTTCGGACAGACGGCCTCGCATTCCTTGAACATCGTGCAACTGCCGAAGTACTCGTCCATGACGGCGGTCATCGACAGAACGCGGTCGAAGCGCTCGGGCTGCCCCTGCGGGAGCAGGCCCAGATGGCCCACTTTTGCCGCTGTGAAGAGCATGGCCGCGCCATTGGGGCACTGAGCCACGCACGCTCCGCACTCGATGCAGGCGGCGGCATCCATCGAGCGCTCCGACACCGGCTTGGGGACCGCGATCATGTTTGCTTCGGGCGCGCTGCCGGTATTGACGGAGATGAAGCCGCCCGCCTGGATGATCTTGTCGAGCGGACTGCGATCGACCATCAGGTCCTTGATGACCGGGAACGCGCGCGCGCGCCACGGCTCGATCCATACTTCGTCGCCCTCGTGGAAGTTGCGCACGTGCAGCTGACAGGTGGCCGTCGCTTTCTTGGGACCGTGGGCGATGCCGTTGATCATCATGCCGCACGAGCCGCAGATGCCTTCGCGGCAGTCGTGTTCGAAGTGAATCGGCTGCTCGCCGCGCCCGATGAGCTCTTCGTTGACGACGTCGAGCATCTCCAGGAATGACGCGTCGGGGCTGATACCCCTGGCCGGGTAGGTGACGAACTTCCCCTCCGCATCGCGGGAGGGTTGGCGCCAGACATGTAGTGTCAGATCCATTCAGGCTCTCCGAACCGAATTTCGGGATTCAAGGTGCACGGTGCACGGTGCTCGGTGGTCGGAGTTCCCGAGCACTGAGCACCGACCACCGAGCACCTCTTGGACATTCAATTCTCACGAGATCCTTCGGCCGCTTCCGACGGGTCGCGGCTTCAGGATGGCGGCGCGCTACGGCGCGCCGTCACTTGTAGCTTCTGGTTGCGAGCTTCACTTCTTCGTAAACGAGCTCTTCCTTGTGCAGGCGCGGCTCGCTGTTGTCGCCGGTGTACTCCCACGCGCCGACGTAAAGGAACTTGTTATCGTCGCGCTGTGCCTCGCCGTCGGCGGTCTGGTGCTCGACGCGGAAGTGGCCGCCGCAGGACTCCTCGCGGCCGAGGGCGTCGATGCACATGAGCTCTGCCAGTTCGAAGAAGTCGGCGACGCGCGCCGCTTTTTCGAGGGCCTGGTTCGGCTCCTCGCCCGTGCCGGTGACTTTGACCTCGTTCCAGTATTTCTCGCGCAGCGCGCGGATCATCGGAATGGCCTTCTTGAGCCCTTCCGCGCTGCGTGCCATGCCGCAGTAGTCCCACATGATTCCGCCCAGCTCCTTGTGGAACGAGTCGACCGAGCGGGTTCCCTTCGCGCCGAGAAGACGGCTGAGCCGGTCGCGAACGCCGCTCTCGGCTGCTTTGAACTCGGGCAGGTCCACCGTCACCTTCTTGCCGAACTGGGTGGCCAGGTAGTCGCCGATCGTGACCGGAACGACGAAGTAACCGTCGGCGAGTCCCTGCATCAGCGCGCTCGCGCCGAGACGGTTGGCGCCGTGATCGGAGAAGTTGGCTTCGCCGATGACGTAAAGCCCAGGGAGGTTCGACATGAGGTTGTAGTCGACCCACAGGCCGCCCATCACGTAGTGCGGTGCCGGATAGATCCGCATCGGAATCTCGTACGGATCGTCGGCCGTGATGTCGTGGTACATCTCGAAGAGGTTGCCGTAGCGCTCTTCGATGACCTTGCGGCCCAGCCGTTTGAGAGGGTCGGCGAAATCGAGGTAGACGCCGCGGCCGCTCGTGCCGACGCCGCGTCCTTCGTCGCACACTTCCTTCGATGCACGGGAGGCGATGTCGCGAGGAGCGAGATTGCCGAAGCTCGGATACTTGCGCTCCAGGAAGTAATCGCGCTCGCTCTCCGGAATCTCGCTGGGGCGGCGTTTGTCCCCCTTGCTCTTGGGAACCCAGATGCGGCCGTCGTTGCGCAGCGACTCGGACATGAGCGTGAGCTTCGACTGGAAGTCGCCGCTCTGCGGGATGCAGGTCGGGTGAATCTGGGTATAGCAGGGGTTCGCGAACAACGCCCCCTTCTTGTACGCACGCCAGATGGCGGTCGTGTTCGAAGCCTTGGCGTTGGTCGACAGGTAGAAGACGTTCACGTATCCGCCGGTGCCGAGGACGACTGCGTCGGCGGCGTGCGACTCGAGCTTGCCGGTGAGCATGTCGCGGGCGATGATGCCTTTGGCGTGGCCGTCGACCATGACGATGTCGAGCACGTCGTGGCGGTTGTACATCTGGACGCGCCCGAGGCCGATCTGGCGCTCCAGCGCCTGGAAAGCGCCGAGGAGCAGCTGCTGGCCAGTTTGACCGCGCGCGTAGAACGTGCGGGAGACCTGGACGCCGCCGAACGACCGATTGTCGAGCACTCCGCCGTAGTCGCGCGCAAAAGGCACGCCCTGCGCGACGCACTGGTCGATGATGCTGACCGAGAGCTCAGCGAGCCGGTGAACGTTCGCCTCGCGGGAGCGGTAGTCGCCGCCCTTGATCGTGTCGTAGAAGAGGCGGAAAACGCTGTCGCCGTCGTTCTGATAGTTCTTCGCCGCGTTGATACCGCCCTGCGCGGCGATCGAATGAGCGCGCCGCGGGGAGTCGTGATAGACGAAGCATTTGACGTTGTATCCGAGCTCGGCCATCGTCGCCGCAGCCGACGCTCCGGCCAGCCCCGCGCCGACGATGATGATGTCGTACTTGCGCTTGTTGGACGGATTGATCAGCTTGTAATGCGCTTTGGCGTAGGCCCACTTGTCGGCGAGCGGGCCAGGAGGGATCTTGCTCTCGAGTTCCATGGACGCGTCTACTCCTAGTGGACGATTCCCATCAGCACTGCGATCGGGAAGGAGATGTTCACGCCAGCCACGATGATGGCGAACGTGGTGGCGAAGTATCTCTTCCAGGGGTTGAAGCGCTCGTTGTTCAACCCCAGGGAGTTGAACATCGCCCACAGACCGTGGAAGAGGTGCAGGCCGAGCGCGAGGTTGGCGATGATGTAGATCGCGCTGACCCACCACACCTGAAATCCGGCCACGACGTTGTGGTAGGGGTCACCCTCGACGAACGCGGCCGGAGCGACGCGCCACCCCCAGGTGAACTGCGCGAGGTGGTAGAGGATGAACAGGAGAATGATCACCCCTCCCCATCGCATCGTCCGCGAGGCATACGAGGCCTCCACGTAGTCGCGGTCGTTGTAGTCCACTGGACGTGCGCTCCAGTTCATCAGCGTCAGCTGCGTGGCCGCCTGGATATGGAACCAGGCGGCGACGATGAAGAGGATCCGTACGATCCACAGGCCGGCCGAGCTACCGAATATCTGCGGTAAGGCCGGGGCTCCCATGGTGCGGAGCCACTTCGCATACTCGTTGAAGTGTTCGGCCCCCATGTACATCTTGGCGTTGCCGACCATGTGACCGAACACCCATCCAAAAATGAAGATGCCGGTGACGGCCATGACCGCCTTCTTGCCAAGGGCAGAGCGGTAAAGACTGCCGATCCACGTCATTCGGAATTCACCTCGCGAAATGGGGTGTAGAAGTGCGGATGCATCGTAAGTCTGCGCAGAAACGACGGCGCGCTGCATCGAGTCCGCAATCTCTCACGACGAACGCTCGATGGTCAAGGTGCGCTGGGTGACGGCGACGCCATGACGTGAGTGACGGCTGTCATGGCCGGAGCGCGTTAAGCGTGACGAGCGCGCGCTGGAGTCCTGAGTCCTGAGTCCTGAGTCCTGAGTCCTGAGTCCTGAGTCCTGAGTCGAAGAGAGAATGCAGCGGTGGGCCGCTGAGCGCATCCGCCCGCCTTACATCGACTTCCGATATTCATCCCGCACTCGCAGCCCCGTTCGCCTCGCCTGGTTGAAGAACTCAGCGTACACCGGCGAGACGTTGG
>JADGOA010000045.1 GCA_017883215.1 Thermoanaerobaculia bacterium
TCGTCACGACCCCACTCCCCTTCATCCCCTCGCCCCGTGCGGATCGGTTCAGTGCGGCCGTTCGATTGGGAGCACGGGGCGAGGGGACCGGGCACGCGCCGTTCTTTTCGCGAGCCGGCGCGTATGCCCCACGGGGGTTCGGCACGGCGCAGCCGTGCCCTACGCCGCCAACCCCGCCGTCCGCGCGAGAATGAATTCGCTTCCGCCGGGGTTCTATTCGCCGCCTGACGGATTCGGGGTCGCTCGTCACTCGTGTGGCCGCCGCTCCGGAGGTCGCCGTGCGGCGGTCCGGATTTCGGGCAACCTCTTGCAATTCAACGAGAAATCGGCGATCCTAACAGGCTCGCGTCACCACACTTCGAGGTACAACCATGCCTGACATCATGAAACTGGTCGAGTCCCGCGAAACGCGGACCGACATCCCTAATTTCGCCCCCGGCGACACCATCAAGGTCCACGTGAAGGTCAAGGAAGGCGAGAAAGAGCGCATCCAGATCTTCCAGGGCGTCGTCATCTCCCGCAAGGGCGGTGGCAGCCGCCAGATGTTCACCGTGCGAAAAGTGTCCGGCGGCATCGGCGTCGAACGCATGTTCCCGCTGTACTCACCGACGATCGATCGCATCGAGGTGGAACGCCATGGCCGGGTCCGTCGTGCGAAGCTCTACTACCTCCGCGATCTCCGTGGAAAAGCCGCTCGCATCGAAGAAAAGCGCGCGAAGTAAGCCCACCGCAAACGAGCGGTTCCTCGAGCATGTCTTCGCGGAGTTGGCGCGCGTTGCTGAAATGTCGGCAGTCGAGCGCCGGCTCCGCGATCTTGGTTTTCGCTGTATCGCGGGAACCGACGAGGTCGGGCGCGGCTGCCTGGCTGGACCGGTCGTCGCGGCCTGTGTCATCCTTCAAGACGAGCCGTCCATCCTCGGGGTGAACGACTCGAAGCTCATCGCCCACGAGGATCGCCTGGAGGTCTGCCGAGCCGTTCTGTCGCGCGCACGCGCCGTCGCCATCGGCGTGGTCGAGCCGGCCACGATCGACGCCATCAACATCCTGCGCGCCAGCAAACTGGCGATGTCGCACGCCGTCGAGACCCTCTCCATCCGCCCTGAGGTGCTCCTCGTCGATGCCATGACCATCGAGTGGCTCGACATGCCTCAGATTCCGCTGATCGAGGGGGACAAACGGAGCGTGTCGATCGCCGCAGCATCCGTTGTTGCCAAGGTCTACCGCGATCTACTGATGGAGTCGTATCATGAGCGCTACCCCGTTTACGATTTCAAGCACAATCGGGGCTACGCAACAGAGAGTCACCAGGCAGCGCTGAAGACGTACGGGTCCACACCAATTCACCGAAAATCGTTCGAGGGCGTGGAAGAGCCGAGACTTTTGTTCGGCAACTCAGGGGAAGATGGCTGTTCAGAGAGATAAAATCATCGCCAGCGCTGAGAAGCTGGTTGCAAAGGGGAAGATCGAGCCGGCGATCAAGGAATACGAGCGCCTTCTCGACGACAACCCGAATGACGTCAATACTCTGAATCGCATCGGAGACCTCTGGGTCCGCATCAATCGCAACGATGAGGCGGTGAAGGTCTTCGGCAAGATCGCCGACCACTACTCCCGAGACGGCTTCTTCCTCAAAGCGATCGCGATCTACAAGAAGATCAACAAGCTCGATCCCTCGAAGCTCGACGTCTACGCGAAGCTCGCCGACCTCTATGCGAAACAGGGTCTGGCCATGGAGGCGAAGAGCCAGTACCAGGTTCTCGCCGACTACTACCTGAAGCACGGCGAGCCGGGGAACGCGCTCACCATTTACCGGAAGATCTCCGATCTCGACCCGAACTCGATCAACGTTCACGTCAAGCTCGCCGATCTCTACTCCCAGAACAATCAGACGGCCGAGGCGCTCAAGGAGTACGACCGGGTAGGCCGCATGCTGCTCAAGCGCGGCATGCTCGACGAGGCCGTGCAGGTCTTCCGCAAGGCGCTGAAGATCGACGCGCGAAACATCGAGCTGGTCGAGTCCCTCGTCACGGCACTGCTCGAAGCGAAAGACTACGCGAACGCGATCCAGATCATCGAGACCGCGCTCGAGTCGAATCGCGACCACCCGCGGCTCATCGGCATGTGGGGGCGAGTTCAGCTCGCCAAGGGCGACCCGGCGTCGGCGAGGTCGGCGCTGGAACGCGCACTTCAGAGCCACCCCGAAGAGCCGCTGATCCGCGAGACGCTCGCCGAGCTGTATCTGAAACAATCCAACCCCGATCTTGCGCTGCAGATGGTCGCGCCTCTGGCCGAGAGGGCGATCGCCAAGGGCGAGCGCGGACAGGCCGTGGAGATGCTCAACCGCGTGCTGCGCGTCGACGCCGGCCACGCTCCCACGCTCGAGCGCCTCGTCAGCACGTACATGCGCCTGAACGAGGAGACCAACATCCTCGCGGCGATGAACAGCCTCGCCGAGGCGCACATCGCCAAGAGCAGGTACGAAGAAGCGGCCAAGGTCCTGGAGCGGCTGATTCAGCGCGAGCCGCAGAACGCGCAGCACCGCAACAAGCTGCAATTCGTCAAATCGCAGATCGGCGGCGTCGACACGATTCCCGCCCGACCGAAGACCGCACACGACATTCCGCTGATGGAGGTCGAGGAGCCCGAACCGACGTTCGAGATGGGCGAGGAAGCTCCGGCGCCGATGTTCGATCTCGACACGGGCTCCCCGCTCGAGCTCGACCTCTCGTCGGAGCCGTCGCCAGAAGTGAGCGCGCCCCCCACCTCCTCGCGGCTTGCGGCCGCCGTCGATATCGCCGCTGCTGAACTTGCCGCGGAAGAAGGCGACGATCTCGACTTCATCACTGAGCATCTCACCGAGGCGGAGGTGTTCGCGAAGTACGGCCTGGCAGAGAAGGCCATCGAGCATCTACGTGCCGTCATCGACCGCGCTCAGAAGAACATCCCCGCACACGAGCGTCTGTACCGGATCCTCCTCGACGAGGGTGACGTCCCCTCCGCGCGGGTCACCGCGAACACGCTCATCGCCATCCTGCGCGAAAAGGGGGACGACGACGCCATCTCCGCGATCGCGCAGGAGTTCCTCTCGCGCGGCCATTCCCTCGAGATCGGCGCCGCGCCGGCGTCGAAGCCTTCTAAAACGCCCACACTCGAGCGGCCCAAGCCTCGCACGTTGGAGACCCCGCTGCCGGCCGCCGAGCAGGAGATCACGCTCGGCGCGGCCGAGGACGAGCTGACGTTCGATCTGGACAGCGGCGCGCCCGCATTCGAATCGGCGATGGACCTCGATGCCGATCGCGCCGTCAGCAACGAAGCTCGCTCCTTCTCGATCGAGCCGGAGATCGAGACCGCACCGGAGTCTTTCGAGATCGAGACCGAAGTCACCCCGGAGATCGAGATCGAGACGGAAGTCACCCCGGAGATCTCGTTTGGAGAAGCCGCGGAAGAGGCGCCGGCCGAAGAGGCCGAGCCGCTGCTCGAGCTCGAAGAGACCGGACCAGTGCTGGAGATCGAAGAGCCGGCGCTCGAAATCGCTCAGGAGCCGATGGTCGCCGAGTCCATCGAAGACCTGGCCGCGGTCGAGGAGCCTGAGCCGGCCGCCGCCGAAGAGCTGGCGCCGGAAGAAGCGCTCTCACCGGAAACTCTCGGCGAGCCGCAACCATCATTCGACGAGGCGCCACAATTTGGTGAGCTCGAGAGCGGAGAGTCGCTCGAAGAATCCGCCGAGCCGTTCTTCGGCGTGGAAGCGGAGCACGCGCCGAGCGCGGAGCAGCTCGCGGAGATCGACTTTTACGTCGCCCAGGAGCTCTTCGACGACGCGCGCAACAAGCTCGACGTGCTGATGCTCCAGTATCCGGGAAACGACGAGCTGCAGCTGCGGAGCGATCGGATCGATCTCGCCGCCGCCGCTCCGGTCGCCCCACCGCGCGCGGCCACGCCGGCAGCGCCAGTGGCTCTGTCGAAGACCGAGATCGAAGACGAGCTGCTCGCCGCCATCCCGGAAGAAGAAGAGGAGATGATTCCCGCTCCACCGCCTCCTCCTGCGCCGCCGAAGCCGTCGATCGCCGCCGCTCCGCCGGCGCCGCACGAGGAGGAGAGCCTCTTCGCGGACGAGGACGATTTCTTCGACCTCGCAGCAGAGCTCGAGTCAGAGCTCAGCGAAGAAGAACCGCTGGCGCTCTCCGAAGAAGAGCAGTCGCTCGAGGAGATCTTCAAGGAATTCAAGAAGGGCGTCGAACAGCAGCTCGACAGCGAGGACTACGACACCCACTACAACCTCGGCATCGCCTACAAAGAGATGGGCCTGATCGACGAGGCCATCGGCGAGTTCCAGCTGGCCTCCAAAGACGTCAAGCGCGCCGTCGAATGCGCCTCGATGCTCGGCCTCTGCTTTCTCGAAAAGGGTATGCCCCAGCTCGCCATCAAGTGGTACCGCAAAGGGCTGGAGATGCCGGAGATCTCGGAAGATGAGCACATCGGCCTTCTCTACGACCTCGGCTCTGCGTACCTGGAAGTGGGCGACACGAAAAACGCGCAGAAGGCGTTCATGGAGGTCTACGGCATGAACACCAACTATCGCGAGGTCGTGACCCGCATCAAACAGCTCGAGGCTACGTAGAGACCTGAGTTCGGAACTCCTCGCACTCGCCCTTGGCGGCGCCGCCGCTGGACTGGTCGGATCGCTGTTCGGTCTGGGCGGCGGCATTCTTCTCGTCCCGCTAAAGTATTCGGATGAGCGACGAGATCGAAGAAGTCGAAGCGGCCATCACCGGCCTGACGCTCAAGTACGGTGTCCTGCTGAGCAGCGGCCTGCTCCTGGCCGGCCTGGCGGTGGACGTCATCCATCCGATGGAGGCGGGCCCCCTCAAGCCCGAACACGTTTTCGATCTGCCGGGCGCGATCGCACACGGCAGCGCAGCGGCCATGGTGCATCTCGGCCTGCTCGTTCTAATGATCACTCCCCTGGCGCGCATCATCGTTTTGGCTTACGAGTTCGTTCGCCAACGCGACTACTCTTTTGCGTTGATCTCACTCGGTGTACTCTTGTTGCTGGTCCTCAGCTTCGTCCTCGGTGCAGTCGAGTAGGAGGTCTCTTGAACCGCTCGTTGGAGTCGGTGCTTCGATTCTTGAATCTCGCTACGTCCGGTCTTCTGGCCGGCTCACTCGGATTTGGCGAAGCCGCGCTCGTCCCGGGCTGGCAGGAGGAGCTGCCGCGTGACGGGAAGGGAAAACCGTTCGAGGCTTTGAAGAGCACGAACTACTTCAATGCCATCGGACCCGTGGCACTGGCCACCGCCGTCACGATCGCCGTCGGCACCCGCGGAAATAACGCCACCCAGCGCACGCTCGACGCCGCAGCGGCGATCGGCCTGGCCGGCGTCCTGGCCACCACCGTCATGGTCACCGTGCCGATCAACAAGCGCCTCGAGGCGCAGCCCGCCGCCGATTACGCGAGCGATCATTCCGAAGCGATGGTGCGCAACTGGAGCCGCGCCCACAGCGTGCGCACGACCCTCGGCGTCAGCGCCTTCCTCCTGGCCGTCGCTTCGAATCTCAGCGACTGACCACCACCCGACCAGTTGCTGAGTTACTGAGTTACTGAGTTGCTGAGTTCGAAGGTGTCAGGTGATTCGCAAACGAAGCAACTGGGTAACTGAGTAACTCAGTAACTCAGCAACTGGTCGGGTGGTTGGCGAAGTGATCCCACCCCAGGGCTTCCAGCGGCACGCCGTCGAGCCGCACGCCTGGGTCGCGGCTCACGCGTCCGATGGCATAGACCGGACGTCCCACACGGACGCTCAATTCCGACTCGCGCAGCGAGGAAGTGAAGATCAACGCGTATTCTTCGCCGCCGTGCAGCACGCATTGCGGCACGTCGATGCCGAAGCGCAGGGCCGCCGCGGCGAGGTCGGGGAACACCGGAATGCGCTCCCGTTCGATGTCGGCGCCGGCGTGCGAGGCGGCGCAGAGATGGTGCAGATCGGTGGAGAGGCCGTCTGACACGTCGATGCAGCTCGTCACCTGCGGCATCGCCGCGAGCTTCATCCCGAGCTCCACCTCCGGCTCGGGATCGACGTGCCGGCGGATCGCAGAGGCGACGAACTCGCGCTCGCCGTACGTGAGAGGCCGCCCGTCGGTAGCCTTGCCGTCGAAGTCGAAGCCGTGCTGCAGCAGAAAAAGGCCCGCCATCGACGCTCCGATCGGACGGCTGACGTAGATCCGGTCACCGGGCTGCGCGCCGCTGCGAAGGAGAGGTCGATCCGTCTCGCCGATCGCGGTGACCGAGACGATCAGCTTATCGGCGCGCGAGACGTCGCCGCCGATGATCTCGATCCGCTGCTCGCTCGCAGCGGCGGCGAACTCCTCCACGAGCCGCTCCGCATCGACCCATCCCGGCAATCCGAGAGCGACGATCCCGTACATTGGCCGGGATCCCATGGCTGCCAGATCCGACAGATTCGCGGCCAGGCTCTTCCTGGCGATGAAGTGCAACGGCATCGCACGCGTGAAGTCGACGTCCTCGATCAGCATGTCGTTGGTGATGACCTGCCTGCCGATGACGGCGGCGTCGTCGCCCGCACGCGGAAAGAGCTTGCCAATGCGTTCGAGGAGATCGGCTTCTCTCATCGCCTGGTCACAACCGGGACGACCGGCTCGAGCGGACGTCCGAATTGTTCGCCCTCGTAGAGGATCGCTTCGAGGAAGAGACCGGACGGCGGAGCGGTCGGCTGGAACGGCTCTGCATCTGCCGCGAAACGCTTCGGCAGATCGCCCGGGGCGAAATTGCGCCGGCCGATCTCCACGAGAAACGAGACCAGCTTGCGCACCATCTTCCAGAGGAAATGCGAGGCTTCGATGCGGATGAGAATGAGATCGCCCGCCTGCGCGGCTTCGCATCGCTCGACCACTACGATGCGCGAGTCGCCGGCGGCGAGCCGCTTGTCGGTGAACGCGCTGAAATCGTGGCGCCCGGCGATCGTCGCCGCGGCCTCGGGGATGGCATCGCCGTCGAGCCTGTCCTTGATCCACCAGACGAACGGTTTCGCGAACGCCGTCCTCCGCGTGGCGATCTGGTACAGATAGACGCGCGAGGTCGCGTCGTGCCGCGCGTGAAATCGATCGCTCATCCGCTGCACGTCGACAATGCTGATGTCGTGCGGAAGCAGATCGTTGATCTTCTGCCCGATCAGCCGCGGATCGGCGGCCTTGTGCATCCGCAGATGCGCGACCTGCCCCGCTGCATGGACGCCGGCGTCGGTGCGCCCCGCGCCTCCAAGGTCGACCTCGCCGAACATCTCCGAAGCCGCGCGGATCAGGTGTCCTTGAATCGTTTTCTGCGTGTTACCCTGCGCCTGCCAACCTGAATACCGGGTACCTTCGTACTCGATTGTGAGCTTATAAGTAGGCATGCGCCCCAATTCGTATCAGATTCTCGGAGAGACGTTCGTCGTCATCTGGGACGACGGCCACGAATCATACTATCCACTCGAAGCGCTGCGCCGGGCCTGCCCCTGCGCCGGTTGCTCGGGTGAGCCCGACCTGTTCGGCCGCATGGCCGGAGGCGGCCCACAGCGCTACCGCCCCGAATCGTTTCAGCTGCGCAGCGTCGAGGCCACCGGCAATTACGCCCTGCAGCCGAACTGGGCCGACGGCCACAGCTTCGGCATGTGGACGTTCGAGCGCCTGCGGAACTTCTGCCCTTGCGAAGATTGCGAGGAGAGCCGTAAATGGGCAGCGAGCGCCTCGCCGAAGCCGCCTGGAGAGTAGCCGGCGGGAAGTCGGAAGGTCGGGCGGCATACGAACCGATTGCTGCAACCTGCAACGATAACCGTAGGGCACGGCTGCGCCGTGCCGAACCTTCGTGGGTGGGGGAACCTTGGCAGCCGCCCACCCATGGAAGTTCGGCACGGCGCAGCCGTGCCCTACGGTCGCCACACGTGGCAGGTCGGTTGAGTTCAGGTGTCCGGCTAGCTCGCCACGATCGACGTTCCCTCTTGCCCATCGAGCGCTTCACGCAGATGCTCGACGTCGGTGATCATGACGCTGGTCCCGCTGGAGCGAACGAACTGGATGGCAGCCTCCATCTTCGGCCCCATCGAGCCGGCCGGAAACTGTCCCTCATCGAAATACTTCTGCGCCTCGTCGGCTGTCATGCGGTCGATGTTGCGCTGCGTCGGTTTGCCGTAGTCGATCGCCACCTTCGGCACTCCCGTCAGCACGATGAACAGATCCGCTTTGAGCTCGGCAGCCAGCAGTGCTGACGCGAAGTCCTTGTCGATGACAGCCTCGATTCCGCGCCATTGACCATCGCGGCTGCGGACGACCGGAATGCCACCGCCGCCAGCCGCGATCACCACTGCCGCCGTCTCGACCATGCGCGAGATGGTGACGATGTTGAGGATGCGCAGAGGTCTCGGTGAAGGGACGACGTGGCGCCAGCCGCGTCCGGCATCCTCTTTCATCGTCCACCCGAAGTCGCGCTCGAGCGCTTCGGCTCGATAACGGGTGAAGAACGGGCCAATCGGTTTGGTGGGCCGTTTGAAGGCAGGATCGGTCGCATCGACTTCAACCTCAGTCAGCACCGTCGCCACTTCTCCCCCGATACCGATCGCCTCCAGGCGGTTTCGAATGGCCTGCTGGAGCAGAAACCCCATCGATCCTTCCGTCTGTGCGACACAGATGTCGAGCGACTGGGGCGGGATCTTCGTCGATGCCTCTTCGGCCTGAATCAGGATGTTGCCGACCTGCGGCCCGTTGCCGTGCACGACGATGAGCTTGTAGCCATGGCGCACGACCTCGGCCAGCCAGCGCGCAGCCTGCTTGGCTCGTGCGATCTGTTCTTCCTGCGTGCCGCGGTCTTCCGGCCGGAGCAGCGCGTTGCCGCCGAAGGCGACGATCGCCAGCGGCGTCCGACCCGAGTCCGACTTCTTCTGCATCTGCATCCGCCCTACACCTCTTCACGCTCCAGCGGCATGGTCATACAACGCGGGCCGCCGCGCGCGCGAGACAGCTCGTGTCCCTGCATCTGCAGCGCGTATTTTCTGTCCGTCCACGTCTCCAGCTCGGCACGTCCGAGGAGAAGGTCGTCCTCGTAGACGATGTGATAGCCATGGCGCGCCAGTTCCTCGGCTGTGCGCACGTTTCTCTCGTACAGCAGGATGATTCCAGGAGCGAGCGCGAAGGCATTCGCTCCGTCGGTCCACTGCTCGCGCTGCTGGTCGACGGCCTTATTGCCCCCGCAGTGGATCGGCTCGAGATCGAATCCTTTCTTCTTCAACGCGGCCAGAAGCGATTTCTGCCCGCTGTACGCAATCTCGCGTTTGGTGAGGTCGATCGTCGAAACCTTTGCGGCCTGATCGCCTCCCGGCAGGATACAGGGCGGGTAGATCAGGCATTCGTTGCGGCTGATGAAGGTGAAGACCGTGTCGAGATGCATGAAGGAGCGCTGCCGCGGCAATTCGACCACGATCATCGTGCGGATGCTGCTCTTCGATTCCCGGAGAGAGCGCGCCAGAAACTCCACCCCGGCACGGCTGGTCCGCTCCGTGACGCCCACGAGAATCACGTCGCGGCGCGCGACGAGGACGTCGCCGCCTTCGAGGGTCGGCGAACTGCGCCGCGTCGGCCGCTCCGGCCGTTCCCCGGCCATGAAATCGATGCGCACCGTGTCGTGAAACTCGCGGTGGTACTCGAAGACGTACTTCGACAGCAGCGCTTCGCGGCGGCGCGCCTGTGTGGCCATTCCGGAAATGAGCACACCGTCGCCGATGACGACCTGCGGATCGCGCACGAAGAAGTAATTCGGCACCGGGAAGAGGTCGAAGGAGGGGAGATCTCCGCTGACTTTCCGCTCGTTGGGAATGCCGCTGATGAGAACCTCAGCCAGCGCGGCGGGAGCCATATCGAGGAGCTCGCCGGCCAGCCGGCGCGTCAGCTTTCCCCGCCTGGCGAAATCGCGCACGATCGTCCGCTTCACGTCATCGTCTTCAAAGACCTCCTCGAGAAGGTCCTGGATGTCGAAGACCTCGTCGGCCACGAAACGGATCAGCTGCTGGAACCGCCGGTGCTCCTCGCGCGCAACCTGCCCGTAGAGGATGTCATCGAAGAGCAGCTGGGCCATCATCGGAGGGACCATGAGGTCGATCTCCCGGCCGGGAAGGTGGACGAGCACGCTTCTCAGCTTGCCGATCTCACTCGTCACGTTGAGTTTCATGCGCGGCGCATTCTACCCGAGCGAGCGGGGGCGTTCGGGGGGGTGGGTTACTCAGTTGCTCAGTTACTCAGTTGCTCAGTTGCTCAGTTACCCAGTTGCTGCCTCGAAACGTAAGTCACGATGAACTGAGAAAACTGAGTAACTGAGAAACTGAGCAACTGGTGGCGCGGGAGGGCTAAGATTCAGGAACACACCATGATCCGGCGGTTCGCGTTCGTCGCACTGCTCCATGCCGCCCTCTGCGCGGCGGCATTCGGGGCTCAGAGGGTCTCGTTCGTCAGGACCATTCCGGCCGTGCACGCGATTCCTGGCGAACGGATCGCGCTGGTCTACGCGATCGGCGACAACGACCAGGTCAGGACATTCGTCGACGTCTTCGTCGAACGGGCGAACAGGAACCGTGCCATTCAGCTCGACGACGCGACCGAACGCGGGAATCACATCATCGGGGAAAATCCGGACGAGCTACTGCTCCGCCGGCTCCGTCGCGAGCACCCCGCCGACATCTACCTCGGCGTGAACCGCTTCACCTGCGAAACTGTGGAGCGCTCGGGCCAGGGCAGCTCGTACAACGTGGACGGCGTCCGCGAGAAGAAGCTGCAGCGATGGGCCGATACGACATGCCGCGCGCGCATCGACGCCATCGACGCCACCACCGGCAAGCATGTGGGCTCGTTCGAGGTGAAGGGAGAGGGAACTTCAGCCCGCACGCCCGAGCTCTCCAGTGAAGACAGGAAGACTGCCGCCATGCAGGCTGCGCGATATGCGGCGATCAGTGCCGCAGAATCGATCACCCCGCGGCAGGTGCGGGAATCGATCGAGCTCGACGAACGGGCGCCGGGTTTCGAGGAGGCGCGTGGCCTCATCGACGCCGACCGCCTGGTCGATCTCCGCAGTCGCTGGGAGTTGCTGCTCCGCGACAACAGAGGCTCGGCAGCGCTGCACTATGACCTGGCGGCGGTCTGCGAGGCGCTCGGCGACGTCGACACCGCACGCCAGCACTATGAGGCCGCGCAGCGGCTCTCCCCCGACGAGCCGCGGTATCGATCCGAGCTGTCGACGTTCCGCCGCCGCAGCGGGATCAAAAAATAGCCGCCGGAGACGGCGGCTATTCTGACTTCGGTCAGCTGGGAATCTTCACGCTGACCGGACGTTCTAAATGTCTCCACCGCCGAGACATGACTGCGATTGCCGAGTTCCAGGAAAACGAGCTGAGCCGAGAGGTTGCGCGCCGGCGCACCTTTGCGATCATCTCCCACCCCGACGCCGGGAAAACGACCCTCACAGAGAAACTGCTGCTCTATGGCGGCGCCATCGACATCGCCGGAGCCGTCCGCACGCGCCGACAGCAGCGCCATGCCACCTCCGACTGGATGGCCATCGAGCAGAGCCGCGGGATCTCGATCACCTCGACCGTTCTGCAGTTCGAATACGACGGCTTCTGCCTGAACCTGCTCGACACGCCCGGCCACGAAGACTTCAGCGAAGACACTTATCGAACGCTGGCAGCGACCGACAGCGCGGTCATGGTTCTCGACAGTGCGAAAGGCATCGAGCCGCAGACGCGGAAGCTGTTCGACGTCTGCCGGATGCGTCGCATCCCGATCATCTGCTTCGTCAACAAGCTCGACCACCCCGGCCGCGATCCCTTCGACCTCATCGCCGAGATCGAGCGCGAGCTGAAGGTCGGTGCCGTGCCGATGAACTGGCCCATCGGGAACGGGCCGACCTTCCAGGGCGTGTACGACCTGCGCAATCAGCAGGTGCTGCGATTCGAGCGCACAGCCCACGGCGCCTCGATCGCCCCTGTCGTGGTCAGCGGCCTCGACGATCCGGCACTCGAAGATGCGGTCGGCCCGCAGGCCTGGAACGAGCTGCGCGAGGCGGCGGAGCTCCTGGCCGGCGCTGGCGCTTCCTTCGACAGGCGCGCCTTCGCCCGCGGCGAGTTGATTCCGGTTTTCTTCGGAAGCGCGATCAACAACTTCGGCGTCGAGCCGTTTCTGCGCACGCTCCTCGAGCTCGCACCCCCGCCCGGCTCACGCATCGTGAAGGATGCCGCCGGTGAGCTGGTGGAGCTCGACCCCTCGTCGGAAACCTTCAGCGGATTCGTCTTCAAGATCCAGGCGAACATGGACAAGCGCCATCGCGACCGCCTGGCCTTCATGCGCGTCTGCTCGGGCGTGTTCGAAAAAGACATGGTCGTCCATCACTGGCGGCTCGGTCGCGAAGTGAGGATGACGCGCCCGCATCGCCTCTTCGCCCGCGAGCGGGAGACGATCGAGCGGGCCTACCCGGGCGACGTCATCGGCTTCGTCAATCCGGGGCTGTTCCACATCGGTGATGCCGTTTCATCCGGCGAGCCTTTCGAGTTCGAGCGCATCCCCCGCTTCGCCCCCGAGTACTTCGCGACGCTGCGGGCGAAGGAAGTGACCCGGCAGAAGCAGTTCCAGAAGGGCCTCGAGCAGCTGGAAGAGGAAGGCGTCATGCAGGTCCTCACCGTGCACGAAGGGCTGAGGAGCGAGCCCATCCTCGCCGTCGTCGGCGAGCTGCAGTTCGACGTTCTCCGCTCCCGCCTCGATGCCGAGTACAACGTCGAGACCACCATCCAGCAGCTTCCCTACAAGCTCGCACGCTGGGTGGCCATGGACGTCGATGCCGCGGCGAAGCTCATGCTGCCGAGCAAGAGCCGCCTGGCCGTCGACAGCACCGACCGCCCGGTCGTCCTCTTCAGCACTTCCTGGGAGCTCGAGTACGCCGAGAAAGAGAACCCCGGCGTCGAGTTCGAGCTGCATTCGTAAGAACCTGGAGTTACTCAGTTGCTCAGTTGCTCAGGCGGCCTGCCAACGCTTCCAACTGAGTAACTGAGCAACTCCACGAATCCCATGTCCCGCGAACCGCAACGTCATTCCGTGTATGAAACAGTCGTACGGGTCGAACCCGCCGATCTGGATGAACGGAATCACGTCAACAACGTCGTCTACGTGCGCTGGGTGCAGAACATCGCCATCGCGCACTGGCGCACGCTGGCGACGGCGGAAGACCAGGCGCAGATCGCCTGGGTCGCACTGCGGCACGAGATCGACTACCTCAGCCCGGCATTTGTCGACGACGAGATCGTGCTGCGGACGTGGGTCGGTCACGCGGAGCGGCTGTCGTTCGAGCGAATGACCGAGGTTCGCCGCGCCAGCGATCGCAAACTGCTGGCGAAAGCGCGAACGTTGTGGTGTCCGGTCGATGCGCGCACTGGCCGGCCTGTGCGCGTCAGTGCGGTCGTGAGAGCGCTGTTTTCGCGTGGCGCGTAGCGTCCCGCGGCTGTCTCGACGTATCCACACCGGACCGCCGACCGCGCGCCCGGCTCACCGATCACGCCGGACTGCGTCTCCGCATCAGCGTGATCGTGAATCCCGGCTCGTGGATGACTTCGGCGGTGACGTAGTTCGCCCGGATGTATGCCATGAGCCGCTGGTCGTAGTCGACCCCGAACTGCGTCGCGCCGAACTCCGTCACGGCACGCGGAACGAATGCAATCCACTGCGGCTGTTTTGCCTCGAACTCGGCGAGGATCCTCGCCTCTGCCGCCGGGTCTGCCGCTTCGGGCGGGGTGAACGTGTAGTACGCGATCGGCGTCGGGATATGCAGCAGGTAATTGAGTGCCAGCCCCTCCGGCATCACCACGAGATCGCGGATGCCGAGTCGTGGCGCGTCCTGCCGCAGCCGCTCGATGGCGGCGGCACGGCCGGCGAGCGCGTCGTAAATCGTCCCGCGGCCGGTAACGAGCGGATGCGTCTTTCGCCCGTACGTGAGATGCGCCGACCCGAGGGCCTGCAGCGCGATGACGATGACGAGGACCAGCAGCGCGCGGGAGGTTTTCCGTGAGAACACCCCTCGTGCCGGCAGCCACTCGAAGAAGACATGGGAAAGCAGCAGGTACAGCGGCACGACGAAGACGAAGCCGTACCACACCGGAACGATGTTGAAGAAGACGCGCGAGGTGGTGCAGAGCGATGCAGCGAGCAGGATCAGCAGCGGCTCGCGCGGGCGGCGCAGCGCGAAGGGGACGAGCGCGATCTGCAGCACGGTCCAGGACCGAAAGAACCGGTCGTCGAACAGCAGCAACACGGAAGCCGCAGCCGCAACGCCGAAACAGAGCGTGCGCGTGGACCGCGCCGGCGCACGATCGGCCGCGGCGAGCAGCGCCACGATCGCGACGACGATCAGCGCCCCCGCCAGGCTGCGAGCGGTGAGCGAGGGCCAGTGCGCCAGCCCTGTCACTTCCCGATAGAAATCACGGAGATACGGGCTGCGGAGCAACGTCGCCGGCGCGACGTTATCGAACAACCACTGCCGCCCCGGTGGATACCCACGGAATGCGAATGACACCGCTCCGACCGATGCCATTGCCACCGCCACGTAGGCGGCGAGCCACGCCACTCGCAGCCGGTGCGCCGCGAATGCGACCACGATCACGATGGCGGTGAAGACGGCGTACTCCGCCTTGGTCCACGACGCCGCCAGCGCGAACGCCAGCGCAACCACGAGCGATCCCACAGCTCTTCGTCCGAAAAGGAAATCACAAAGAAACGCCACGAAGGCGGCGAAGAACAACGTGGCGAGCGTCGCCGCGTGCGAGTACGGGAAGAGGTAATTCGTTCCCCACGTGCTGCGCCCGGCGATGCTGCACGCCGCAAAGAGCACGGCGGCGGCGAACGCGGTCGTCCGGCCGCCGGTCACCCGTCCGCCGAAGTACAGCGCCGCGGCGGTCAGTACGGCGATGGTGATGCCGATGCCGGCGTATGCAGCAATCGAACTGCCGGTGATCGCCGTGATCAGCGCGAGCAGATACGGCGTCAGCGGCGGGTAGTAGTAGGCGATGTCGCGGTAGATCGTGACCCCGCCGTGCATCTGCTCCGGAATGTAGAGGTCCCGCCCGGTGTCGATGATCGGATCGAGCCACCGGTTCCACGACTGCGCGATCGCGATTGCGGCAACCGCCAGCACCACTCCCATCAGCACAGCGCTGGTCGAAGAGGACGGCTTTTCGCCGTCGGTGGCGATCGCAGGATGAGTCGTCACTCGCGCGGGATCGATGGCGGCATTGTAGCGCCCGCCACC
>JADGOA010000330.1 GCA_017883215.1 Thermoanaerobaculia bacterium
GCACGTACTTCTTCGCAGCGCGCTCGACGTCGGCGGCCGTGACCTTCTCGACCTCTGCCGGGTACTTCTGGAAGAAATCGGCCGGATAGCCGTAGAACTCGAGCATCACGCGCTGGTTCAGGACCTTGGAGGGCGAGTCCATCGTGAAGACGAACTTGTTGAGGATGGAGTCCTTAGCCAGCGCCAGCTCGTCTGCCGTGAACGGCTTCGTCTGCAGATCGCGAACTTCGGCGCGGAGCGCATCGATCGACTGCAGCGTGGAGCCGCTCTTGGTGGACATAGAGACGGTGAACGGGGAGGGATGGTCCCAGCTCGTCTCCAGGCCACCGCTGACGTTGTAGGCCAGCCCCATGGCCGAGCGGATGTGATTCATGAGACGGCCGGAGAATCCGCCGTTGAGAATCTCGTTCATCACTTCGATGGCCGGATAGTCGGGGCTGCTGCGGAGCGGGCCGCCGGCGTGAACCGCGGCAATGTTCGCCTGAGTCACGTCGTCTTTGGCGACGAAGTAGACGCCGGGCGTGGCCGGTGTGCCGGTGGTGACAGGCGCCGGAGCCTGCGGTCCGCGCTTCCAGGAGCCGAAGGTGTCGCGGAGCTTCTTCTCCATCGTAGCGCTGTCGAAGTCGCCGACGAAGGCGATGATCATGTTGTTAGGGAACACGAACCGGTCGTGGAAGGCGAGCAGATCGTCGCGGGTGATGGAGGCGATTGTGGAGTACTCGGGGACGCGCGCGTACGGCGAATCGGCGCCGTAGGCGAGCTTGACCGCTTCGCGCTGGAGAATGGACTGCGGGGAGTCGTTCCGCCGTGAGATCAGCGTGTTCGCCTGTGTCTTGGCGAGATCGATCTTGTCCTGCCGGAAGGCGGGCTTCTGCAGGAGGTCGACGAAGATCGGGAAGACGGCGTCGAAGTCGCCCTTCAGCAGATTCAAGCGGACGGCGCTGGAATCGTCGTCGGCGGTCGTCTCCAGTTGCGCAGCGCGCGCTTCCAGGAACGTGTCGAGCTCGTCGCCGCTCTTGCTCTGCGTGCCGCCGGTGCGCCATGCATCGCCGTAGATGTCGGCCAGGCCGCCCTTCGCTGCCGGCACGTCGCGCTCGCCGCCGTGGATCTGTGCGGATCCGCGGATCAGCGGCAGCTCGTGGTCTTCCTGCAGAAGGATGACGAGGCCGTTGGAGAGTTGGATGCGTTTCGGCTGCTCGACCTGGAAACGGCGCAGCGGCGGGGTCTTGATGTCGCGGTAGTCGTTGACCTGCGCAATCGAGACCGACGCCAGCGCGAACAGCGCGAGGGCCGCGGTGATCGCGGATCTCTTCAGCGTCGTCATTTCGTCGCTCCTTTCGCCTCGGGCGCGGCAGCCTTCTTGGGAGCTGCAGCGGCGGGTTTGCTGTTGTCGATGTATGCGATGGTGCGATTGCTGACGATGAAGGTGGCGTTTGCGACCCGCTTCACGTCGGCGGCCGTCACCTTGTCGATGCGGTCGACCGAGCGGAACAACTCCCGCCAGTCGCCGTAACGCGTCTGGGCCTGAGCGAGTTGAAGGGCGAGGCCGCTGTTCGAGTCGAGCCTGCGGATCAGACCAGCTTTGACGCGCGTCTTGACGGATTGCAGTTCCTCGCCATTGACGTCTTCGGTTTTGAGCAGCGTCAGCTCTTCGTCGATGGCCTGCCTGATCTCGGCCGGCGTGTGGCCGGGGGTCGTCGCCGCCAGAACCGTGAACAGATTCGGATACTTCTCTCCGGGAAAGCCGTTGATGCCCTGCGCGACGACGGCGATCTTCTTGTCACGAACCAACGACTTGTACAGGCGGGACGTGCGTCCTGTCGACAGCAGCATCGAGATCACGTCGTACGTGGCGTTATCCGGATCGGTCGCAGCGGGCCGGTGATATCCCTCGATGTAGATCGGCTGCGCCGTCTCGTGCAGGACGACCGTCTTCTCCGCGATCTGCGGCGGCTCGACCGTGCGGAGCGGCTCCGGCAGTGGCGACTTCGGCAGACGGCCGAAGTACTTCTCGAGTACCGGCATGGCCTCAGCGGTCTTCACGTCACCAACCACAGCGATGACCATGTTCGAGGGGATGTAGTACTTGTGGAAGAAGTTGACGGCGTCGGTGGCGGAGAACGATTTCAGGTCCGACGGCCAGCCGACGGTCGGCTGACCGTACGTGTGCGCCGTGAACGCCGTCGTCAGGTACTGTTCGATCAGACGCCCGATCGGATTGCTCTCGGTGCGCATGCGCCGCTCTTCGGTGACGACATCGCGCTCTTTGTAGAACTCCCGGAACACCGGGTGGAGGAAGCGCTCGGACTCGAGATACGCCCACAACTCGAACCGGTTCGCCGGCAGTGAGTAGAAGTACGCGGTCTGGTCTTCGGAGGTGAAGGCGTTCATGCCCACGCCGCCGGAGCGGTCGACGATCTTGGAGAACTCGTTCGGCACGACGAACTTGTCGGCGGCGGCGATGGAGTCTTTCCACTCCTTCTCCAATTGGGCCACCTTTGCCTCGTCGCGGCCGGTCTCCCTGCGCCGCTCGCGGTCGTAGGCCGCGTAGGTCTCTTCGACCTTCTGCAGAGCCGCTTTCTCGGCCCCGTAGTCGGACGTTCCGATCTTCTCCGTCCCCTTGAACGCCATGTGCTCGAACATGTGCGCCAGGCCGGTGATCCCGGGGACTTCGTTGGCCGATCCGACATTGACCCAGGTCACGTACGAGAACACCGGCGCTTCGTGGCGTTCCATTACGATGAGGGTTAGGCCGTTGTCGAGTTTCTTCACCGTCGTCCGTTTCTCGAACGAGGCGAGGTCCTGCGCCCAGACGGACGCCGTGACGAACGTCGTCAAAAGACAGACGACGAGCCACAAGTTCCTTCGAACTGCTCGCATGTTTCCTCCTGAATTATTTGAACCTTCCAAGGCTGGGGCCGAGTATACGGCTTTGGCTCGGACAGGTTCTGTGACGTTAGGCTGCGGACATAAACGCCGGCCTCCTCAGTGACTTGACGGCGCTGGGGACGCGCAGCGGCGCGTCCTCTCTCGCGGCCGAAAGCTGCCGACGCGCTGCTGCGCGTTCCTGCAGGCCCGGAGTTCGTGCGCATGCGGCGCAGCCGTGCCCTGCGGCAGTCGCTCTCTGAGTTATCGTCCGCCTGATGAACGACGCTCTCTATCGCGGCTGGCGACGGCCTGGTCCACTTCCGCCGGGCGGCGTGGAGGTCGAAGAGGGGGAGACTCTCGACTTCATCTGCGCCAATTACCGCATTTTCCAGTATGCGAAGGGCCACCGCTACTCGACCGACGATGTACTGACGGCGTGGTACGGAACGCTCGCGGCGCCCCGCGTCGACCGCGCCGCCGACCTCGGTTCGGGAATCGGATCGGTTGCGATCGTGGCCGCATGGCGTCTTCCCGGCGCCCACTTCGTCACGGTCGAGGCGCAGGAGATCTCGATCCGCCTGGCGCGGAAGAGCGTGCGGTACAACGGCCTGGAAGATCGCTTCACGCTCATTCAGGGCGATCTGCGCGACCTCTCACTGTTCGAAGGGCAGCCGCCCTGCGACCTGGTCCTCGGTTCCCCGCCCTACTTCCCAGCGGGAACGGCGGTCGAGGCGGAGCATCCGCAGGCGGTGCCTGCGCGCATCGAGATCCGCGGCAGCGTCGACGACTATGCACGGACGGCCGCGCGCATCCTCGCGCCCGGCGGAGTGTTCGTATTCGTCTTTCCGTTTGGCCGGATCGCGCGCGCGAAAGCGGCTCTCGAGGTGAACGGACTGGTCGTCGTCCGCCGGCGCGATGTCATCTTCAAGGAAGGAGAGCGGCCTTCGCTCTCGCTGTTCGCCGCGTCGCGCGCGATCGACATGCCGGCCGGTGTGCGCGCCCGCGGCGGGTACGTCGAGCGTCCGCTGACCATTCGGGCGGCCAATGGCAACGTCGACGAGGAGTACGCCGCGATCCGGATGAGCTTCGGCTTCCCGCCCGGCGAGCCGGCCCCGGACACGCCGAATTCGGTATGAGTTGTGAAACTGACCCGGGCATGGGCAGCTCACTCACACGTTCGAGATGACACGGGAGGAGCCGCGTCAATTGTGTCGCTGGTGCTTTTCCTCCGCGGATCGTCGCGAAAGCCGCTCGACGCGTACTCGCGGAGAATCGCCGGATACTCCCGGGCCTGGAGTGGGGGGCGGCCGGGCAGCGGAGAGTCGAGG
>JADGOA010000331.1 GCA_017883215.1 Thermoanaerobaculia bacterium
GGTCACCTCCACCGGGCCGCCGAAGTACATCATCATCTCGTCGATGACGGGCGGCAGCGGACGGCGCAACACGGAAAGCGTGGTGACGAAAGGGGAGTGCGTGTGAACGACCGCCTGGACGTCGGGACGCGACATGTAGATGACCTGGTGCAGAGGCAGCTCGTAGGAGGGAGCGCGGCTCGATTCCACCGGTCGGGCCGTGGCGAGCTCGATGATGACGACCTCATCAGGGGTCATGACTTCATAGCTGATCGACGTCGGCGTGACAGCGATCAGCTCCTCGTCGATGCGACGGCTGACGTTGCCAGCCGAGGCGACCACGAGGCCTTCCTGCCACATCTTCCGCGCGTGTACCCAGACGTCGTGCCGTGCTTCGGCGAATCGTTCGCTCACGCTCTGAAGCGTAGCATGCGTCACGGCTGCTGATCAGCGGCGCGGCAACGAAGGCAGAGGGGTTGCTCGACCTGGATGCGGAGGTCTGATATCTACGCTGCGGCGACTTGGTCGTGCACGATGCGGCCGTCGCGGATCTCCACCACGCGGCTGGCACGGCGGGCGAGGGCTGGATCGTGAGTGATGATGATCATCGTCCGCCCCTGCTGCCAGAGTTCCGTGAAGAGGGACATGATGTCGCTGCCGGCGGTGGAGTCGAGATTTCCGGTCGGCTCGTCGGCGAGAACGATGTCGGGATTCATCGCCAAAGCGCGCGCGATGGCCACGCGCTGCATCTGGCCGCCCGAGAGCTCCGTCGGCTTGTGATCGAGGCGGTCGCCGAGGCCCACGCGCGCGAGCAGCTCGCCGGCACGCTGATGCCGCTCGCGAACCGGCACACCGCCGAAGAGCATCGGCATCTCGACGTTCTCGAGCGCTGAGATGTGGGGCAGCAGGTTGAAATTCTGGAAGATGAATCCGACGCGGCGGTTGCGGATCTCAGCGAGCTGGTCGCGCGAGACGCCGGAGACGTTCTGCCCGCCGAGGGCGTAATCACCGGAGGTCGGCGTGTCGAGGCAGCCCAGAAGGTTCATCAAGGTCGACTTGCCGGAGCCGGACGGGCCCACGATCGCAACCATCTGGCCCTTTTCGATTTCCAGATCGATCCCTGTCAACGCTTCGACCATGATCTTTCCGGTGTCGTAGACCTTCCGGATTCCCGACATGCGGATGATCGCGCCGTTGCCGTTGCCATTGCCGTTGCCGTTCGCCATCGTGAGGGCCTCTCCTCAGTGCGATTTACGGGAATCGAAGGGGATTGTTTCCGGTGGAGTGTGTGCGGTCGCCGGGTCACTGAGTCGCCAGGTCGCCATGGTGACTCAGTGACCCAGTGACCCAGTGACCGGGTGACCCGGCGACTCGCGGCCTGACCACCCTCGAGACTCAGGACTGGGTTACTCGTACCTCAGCGTCGAGGCCGGGTCGATCGATGCGGCGCGTCGCGCAGGGAAGTAACCCGCGAGAAGGCCGATCATGCCCAGGATCATCGACGTGGCGACGCCAATCTGAATCGACAGCGTCGGGCGCCCCAGGAACGCCATCACCTTGTTGTCCTCGATGGGGACGAAGCTGGTCAGGGCCACGAGCAGCGTCGCAATGATGATGCCCAGCGCTCCGCCGATGAACGTGTAAACCAGCCCTTCCAGGACGAACGGTGCGATGATCCAGCGGCGTTTCGCGCCGAGCGCCATTTTCACGCCGATCTCGCGCGTCCGCTCCTTGACCACGGCGTACATGATGTTGGCCACACCGACGCCGCCGATCAGCAAGGTCAGCGCGCCGATGATCCCCAGGAAGAGCTGGATGCCGATGAGCATGTTCTTCATGATCTTCGAGCTCTTGACCATGTCCCAGGTCTGCAGCGCACGCTCATCGGTCGGGTCGTAGCCGTACTTCGCGCCAAGGATCTCGTTGAGCTTCCTGAGGGCCGACTTCATCTCCTCCGGATTCCACGTCTCGATCGCCAGGTTGTTCAGGCGGTCGCGGCCGAACTGCGCGCGGAACGTGGTGATGGGGATGATGGCGTGGTTCGCGTCCGGTCCGCCGTACATCCCCATCTGCGTCTTCTTCTGCATTACCCCGATGACGAGGTAGGGGGTGTTGTTGAGCTGGAGAGTCTTGCCGACCGGCGGCTCGTCGCCGAACAGATCCTTCGCCAGCTCGTCTCCGAGAAAGATGACGCGACGCCGCTGGATCTCGTCCTCGGGCGCCATGAAGCGGCCGCCGGCCATCGGGTAGTGCTTGCGCGCTTCGCCGTAGACGACGTTGGTCCCGATGACCCGGCCGGAAACCGTCTTTCTGCCATAGGCCAGGGCCGTCCGTCCCGACGTGATCTCGCCGAACACTGATTTCAATTCCGGCATGCGCTCGCGGAGGAACGCGATGTCGTCCATTGAGGGACGAATCGCCCTTCCCGGAGGCATCCCTTTCCAAGCCTTCGCCGTCTCCGCCGGCCACATCACCGCGATGTTCTCGCCGGTCGAGCGGCGGTTCTTGTCGAGCTGGAGCCGGAGCCCCTGGCCGAATGCCAGCAGCAATAGAATCGCGACTGTTCCCCATGCGATCGCTGCGATCGTCAGGTACGCGCGCTTCCGCTGCAGCCGCGAGGACGAGGCGAAGAGGCTGAGGATCACGCGAAGGTCGTTTTTCATCGATCGTCCTGATTGCCGGACGTCTACACCTTCATGGCCACTACGGGATCGAGTTTGGCGGCATCGCGGGCCGGGAAGTAGCCGGCGATCAGGCCGACGATGCCGAGTGCGATGGCGGTGAGCGTGGCCACGACCGGCGAGACGACCGGCTTGCCGACGTACTCGACGAGCTGCTCGGGGAACACGGCGCAGACGCCGATGGAGATCGCGAATCCGATGGCGCCGCCGAAGAGCGTCACCAGCATTGTCTCCAGGAGGAACTGGCTGAGGATCCACCCCTGCTTCGCGCCGAGAGCCATCTTGATCCCGATCTCCCTCGTCCGTTCCTCGACGACGACGTTCATGATGTTGGAGACGCCGATGCCGCCCACGATGAGGGTCAGCAACCCGACCACCCCGAGGAAAGCATTGAACGACAGCATGAAGACGTCGAAGAAGTCGAACTGTTCGGTCGTGTTCCAGGTGCCGAGGGCTTCCTTGTCCTTGGAGTCGAAGCGCAGACGTTTGCCGAGCGCTGTGCGGAGCTCTTCGAGCACGCGCTTCGTCTGGCCCGGCACGGTGGCCTGAAACACGAAGTTGTCGACGTACTTCGCGCCGGTCAGCGCGCGGAACGTCGAGCTCGGTATCCACATCATGTCGGCGTCGCGCCCGTTATAGCTCGAGTCCTGGGCCTTTGCCTGCAGAACGCCGACGATCAGGAACGGCGACTGGTTGACGAGGATGGTCTTCCCGACTGCCGGAGCATCACCGAAAACCGACTTGGCCAGCTTGTCGCCGAGGAACACCACCCGCCGCTGCTGGGTGACGTCGATCGGATCGATGCAGCGGCCACCCGCTGCCGGGACCAGGTTGCGCATGGATCCGAACTCCGCATTGACGCCCGAGACGTCGACCGGCAGAGTCTTGGTGGCATAGTCGATTCGCAGCGATTTGGTGTACTCGCCCGAGATCGCGTTCATCCCTTGAACCTGGCTGCGCGCGGCCTCTAGGTCTTCTTCAGAGATGCGGATCCGGCGCCCTTTGCCAAGGCCTTCGAACGGAATCGATGTCAGGCCGGGCCAGGCGATCACGATCCGGTCGCCCAGGCCGGCGGTCGCTTTCACGAGCTGCTTGTGCAGGCCTGTGCCAAACGCAAGCATCAGGCTGATCGCCACCGTTCCCCAGACGATGCCGAAGATCGTCAGGAACGTGCGGAGCTTTTCCGAGCGCAGGTCGCGGATCAGCTGGCGGAGGACATCTTTGAACGTGATCATGATCGTTTGTCTCGGGCCTTGGAGGTGGGGGCCGGCGTCGCGGGGCGCAACCTTCGTGGGCGTCATGCCCGCGACTCGGAGCCGAACACGCTGGCGATCGCCGACCCCCGATCCCCCCAAGCTCCGTTTACGAGATCTCTTTCGGAGGCCGTTCGACGACTTTCTGCCCCTTCTTCAACCCGGATAAGACTTCGACGTTCAGGCCGTCGGAAATGCCGGTCTTGATCTCGGATTTCTTCGGCTTAGCCTTCGGATCGGCGCCTGCCAGTTCCACGGTGGCCTTCTT